>NZ_JBQCGS010000063.1:0-15423 GCF_051955415.1 Flexivirga sp. | reverse complement strand
CTGCTCCATCGCCGTGGCGAACCGCACCCGCTCCCGCGCCGCGGTCAACGTCGAACCGGTCAGCAACTGCACCTCGTGCACCACCGCCCGACACGCACTCTTGCGATGCACCGCAACCTTCTCGGCATACCGCGGGTCATCGATCGGGACGCGATGATCGGCGCTCAGATCCTCGACGAGCTCCGAGGTGGCATCCAGCAACACGGCATCGGCGAACCCCTTCACCGCCTCCGCGGCTTGGATCACGTCTCCCAGCCGCTCCAGCCGGACGCGGCCCGGCGCGCCTCGCTCACGGCTCCCCAGAGCCTTCGCCTCCGCGACAAGAAGCCGCACCGCGTCAGCCACCGGACCGGGCAGGCCAGCAAGATCCACGCTGCCCGCGGTGTCCTCCGTCATGACCGGCCCCCATCCGTCTCGCCTGTTTGCTATCTGTGTTCGAGTCTAGGTCCGACCACCGACACCCCTGCGCTTCTGCGGCGGCCGTCGCGGCACGACCGAATTCCAGCTGGACGGCCGCGACGGCGGCTACCGTGCAGCATGTGACAGACGACCTCGCACGCACCCCCACACCCGTCGACGCCATCGCCAACGCCCTGCACGAGCAGTCCCTCGCGCTCTCACCGATGTGGGGCACCTACCTCGGATCGAGCGACAGGCAGGACGAGCTCGACGACTTCTCCCCGGATGGCCTCGCCGCCCGCAACCGGCTGCACCGCGAGACGCTGCAGGCGCTGGACGGCGTGAGGGCCGCCGATGACGTCGACAAGGTCACCATCGATGCGATGCGCGAACGGCTCGGCCTGGACATCGAGACGTATGACGCCGGCCTCGAGCACGCCTCGCTGAACGTGATCGCCTCACCACTGCAAGACATTCGCGACATCTTCGACCTGATGCCGACCGACACCCCCGAGCAGATCGACACGATCGGCCGCCGCATGCGAGCCGTCCCCCGCGCACTCGACCAGTGGTTCGAGTCGTTGCACGTCGCGGCGGACCGCGGCATGGTCAGCCCCCGCCGACAGGTCGTCCAGTGCATCCAGCAGACCAAGGACCACACCGCGGACGACGGCTACTTCGCGGGGCTGAAGAAGCAGCACCCGCAGATCGCCGACGCCGTCGACTCGGCGGCAGCGGCATACGCGCGAGCCGGCGAGCGACTGGGCACCGAGCTCCTGCCGCAGGCACCGGAGTCCGATGCCTGCGGCCGCGAGGTCTACGGCCTCCGGTCGCGCTACTTCCTCGGCTCCACCGTCGACCTCGAGGAGACCTACGCCTGGGGCCAGGAGGAGTTGGCCCGCATCACCGACCAGATGCAGCAGGTCGCCCAGCAGATCAAGCCCGGCGCCTCCGTCAAGGAGGCCATGGCCGCCCTCGACGCCGACCCGGACTACACCCTGCACGGCACCGAGGAGCTGCAGCGCTGGATGCAGGGCAAGGCCGACGAGGCGATCGCCAACCTCGGCGGCAGCCACTTCGACATACCCGAACCGGCGCGCACCATCGAATGTTGCATCGCCCCCACGCAATCCGGTGGCATCTACTACACGGCACCGAGCGAGGACTTCTCCCGACCCGGCCGGATGTGGTGGTCGGTGCCCAAGGGTGAGGAGGACTTCAGCACCTGGCGGGAGCTGACCACCGTCTACCACGAAGGCGTCCCCGGACATCACCTGCAGAACGGCCAGACGATCTTCCGCTCCGCGCTGCTGAACTCCTGGCGTCGTCTCGACGTGTGGTGCTCCGGCCATGGCGAGGGCTGGGCCCTGTATGCCGAGCGGCTGATGGACGACTTGGGCTACCTGCAGGACCCGGGCAACAAGCTCGGCATGCTGGACGGCCAGTCGTTGCGCGCGGCCCGCGTCGTGCTCGACATCGGGGTGCACTGCGGTTTCGATGCGCCGGCGGAGGTCGGTGGGGGCGCGTGGACCTACGACAAGGCCTGGGAATTCCTCAACGCCCACTGCGACATGGGCGAAGGCTTCCTGCGGTTCGAGCTGGACCGCTACCTCGGCTGGCCCGGCCAGGCACCGTCATACAAGATCGGTGAGCGCATCTGGCTGCAGCTGCGCGAGGAAGCGCGAGCCGCGGAGGGCTCCGACTTCGACCTGAAGGCATTCCACCGGCGCGCTCTCGACATCGGCTCCGTCGGCCTCGACACCCTGCGAGGCGCGGTCCTCGGCACGCTCTGATCACCCGGCTGCTGCAAGGATGACCGGGTGCACATCGCCCTCCCGATCTTCCTGCTGACCGCTGCCGTGGTCGTGCTCGCGACCGTGGCGCGGTGGATCCGGCTGTCGGCCCCGCTGCTCCTGGTCGCCGTGGGTGCGGCGGTCTCGTTCCTGCCGTTCATGCCCTACCCGTTCGAGGTGAACCCCGAGGTCATCCTGCTCGGCTTCCTGCCGCCGCTGCTGTTCGCGGCCGCGTCCAACACCTCACTCATCGACCTGCGCCGGGAACGACGGCAGATCCTGCAGATGTCCGTGCTGCTGGTGCTGTTCACCGCCTTCGGTGTCGCGCTGGTGGCGTGGAAGCTGCTCGACATACCGTTCGCGGCCGCGGTGGCCCTCGGCGCCGTCGTCGCTCCACCCGACGCCGTCGCGGCCACCGCCGTCGCCCGCCGCATCGGCCTGCCCCGCCGCGTGGTGTCGGTGCTGGAGGGCGAGTCGCTCTTCAACGACGCCACCGCACTGGTGACGGTCAACACGGCCAAGGGGCTGATCGGCGGAGGTGCCGGTGCCGCAACGATTTTCACCGCGGGACGGGACTTCCTGTGGGCTTCGCTCGGCGGCGCGGTCATCGGCTTCGTCGCCTACCTGCTGGTCAAGTGGGTATGGCGCCATGTCACCGACACCGTCACCATCGTCGCGTTGAGCTTCCTCAGCCCGTGGATCGCCTACCTGCCCGCCGAGAAGGTGCACGCCTCCGGCGTCATCGCGGCCGTCGTCTGCGGCGTGGCCACCAGCCACGCGGCGCCGAGGATCCAGACCGCGCAGTCGCGAGTCTCCGAGCAGCTGAACTGGGCGTCGATGACGTTCCTGCTGGAGAACATGGTCTTCCTGCTGATCGGCCTGCAGACCCACACCATCGTCGACGGCGTCCGCAACTCCGGCAACAGCATGGCGCGGATCCTCGGCATCGCGCTCCTCATCCTGCTGACCGTCATGGTGCTGCGGCCGCTGTGGCTGCTCGGCTCGGAGATCATCAGCCGCCGGATGGGCTGGTCCAGCACCACGATGACCGGCCGCGAGACCGCCATCGCGTCCTGGGCCGGTATGCGCGGCGTGGTGACGCTGGCGGCGGCGTTCCTGCTGCCGCCGGAGACACCCGGACGCGAGGCGATGGTCTTCATCGCGCTGGTCGTCACGGTGGGCACCCTGGTGCTGCAGGGCTTCACGCTGGGGTTCCTGTCCCGCCGACTCGACCTGCACGGGCCCGACCCGCGCGAGGACGCCCTCCAGACCGCGCAGCTGACCCAGGCGGCGGTCAATGCCGGCAACCACCGACTCGACGAGGAGCTGGACGACAGCGAGTTCGACGTCCCGGAACAGGTGGTGACCGTGCTGCGTCACCAGTCCGCCCGCCGCGCCAACCTGGCCTGGGAGCGACTCGGCCACAGCGACGAGCGCAGCGAGACACCGTCGGACGCCTACCGACGACTGCGATCGGCCATGCTGGATGCCGAACGCACCAAGGTCCTCAAACTGCGCGACAAGGGCGTGATGGACCACGAGGTGTTGCAGGCCGTCATGGGGTCGCTGGACCTGGAGGAGTCGATGATCGCGCGCGTGCAGGACTACGACCGCAACCTGACCGAGCGCCTGCTGCTCACGCCCGAGGAGCGCCAGTTCGGCTGCCAGCACCTCGCGGACGCACCCTTCGCGGTCGACCCCGACACACCCGAGGGGTGCGAGGAGTGTCTGCGCGACGGCACCGTCTGGGTCCACCTGCGCCTGTGCCTGGCGTGCGGCCACGTCGGCTGCTGCGACTCCTCGGTCGGCAAACACGCCAGCAAGCACTTCGAGGAGACCGGCCACCCGGTCATGCGTTCCTTCGAACCGGGCGAGGCCTGGCGCTGGTGCTTCGTGGACAACATCCTGGGTTGACCGGCATCCCCTAGGCTGGCCCGTCGTGACCGTCGACCTGATCCTCGCCTCCGCCTCCCCCGCCCGCCTCGCGACGCTGCGCTCGGCCGGGGTCGAACCCCGGGTCATCGTCTCCGACGTCGACGAACCGGCCGCGATCACGGCCGCCGAGACAGCACTCGGGCAGCCACTGGCCACCGACGAGGTCGCGTTGCTGCTGGCCCGCGCCAAGTGCGAGGCCGTGGCCGCCACCGCCGACGCCGACGCCCTCGTGCTCGGCTGTGACTCGGTGCTGGAGTTCGACGGGCAGACGTTCGGCAAACCCGCCGACGCGGCCGACGCGACCGCGCGCTGGCAGCGGATGCGCGGGCAGACCGGCACCCTGCACACCGGACACTGGCTCATCGACGGCCGCGACGACTCCACCGGGGCGACGCTGGGTGTCGTGGCCTCCACCGTGGTGCATTTCGCCGCGCTCAGCGACGCCGAGATCGAGGCGTATGTCGCCACGGGTGAGCCGCTGCACGTCGCAGGTGCCTTCACCATCGACGGATTGGGTGGCCCGTTCGTCCGCCGCATCGAGGGAGATCACCACAACGTGGTGGGCCTCAGCCTGCCGGTGCTGCGGGACATGCTCGCCGAGGTCGGCGTGCGGTTCGACCAGTTGCGCGACTGAGACAGCACACCGCGCGGGTCAGGCCGCCTCGCCGGCGGGGTCGACGACGGCGGGCATGTGCATCAGCCGCGGGAACCCGAGCACGACCAGACCGGACAGCAGCAGCACGGCGAAGGCCACCATCGCCTCCTCCCCACCTGCTGCCCCGATGAGGAATCCCATCGTCGCCGGGGCGAGCGCGGTCAGCACCAGCGACATGACGTTGTCGGCGCTCATCACCCGCCCGAGGCGGTCCGGTGGTGTGCGGTCGGTCAACACCGCGACGACCGCCGCGTTGCACGGCGCGAGCAGGAAGGTCGCGCACGCCATCAGCACCATCAGCACCAACGGGGCGTGCACGAACGCCATACCGGTGAACGCGGCCGCACCGACGACGGGCGTGAGCAGCATCAACAGGCCCACACTCAGATGCTGCAGGATCCGGCCGGACAGCAGCGACGCGACCAGCATCGAGACCGCCATCGCGCTGGTCACCGCACCGATCCAGGCAGGGTCGGTGCCGCGCTGCTGCATGGTGATCGTCACCGACACGACCAGGCCCGTGCCGGCGAAGTTCAGCACCGTCGACAGCAGGGTGATGGTGCGCAGCAGCTCGTGACCGAAGAGGAAGCGCAGGCCGGTGCGGATCGCCGGCAGCAACGCCTCCCGCTCGTGGGCCGCCGTGCCCGGCAGCGGTGTGCGCACCCGTGAGGCGCAGAAGATCGCGACCAGGTAGGTCAGGACGTCGGCGACCATCGGCAGTCCGCGAGCCACCCCGAAGAGGGCCCCGCCGATCGGCGGCCCGGCCAGCCCCGCGGTCGCCGAGCGCACCTGGTTGTTGACCGCCGCCCGCGGTATGTCGCCCTTGCGCACCACGTGCCGCACGGCGACCTGCTCGGCGGGACCGTAGAAGCTGTTGGCCACCCCACCGCACGCCGCTGCCAGCATCAGGTGCGGGACGGTGACGTGGTCGGCGAATGCAGCGACGGCCACCGACAGGTAGGCCGCCGCGCCGAGCGCCGCCGCGGCGATCATCGTCCGGCGGCGGTCCCAACGGTCCACCAGCGCACCGGCGGGCAGGCCGATCAGCACCAGCGCCATGGTCGTCGCACCGGCGACGAGGCCCACCGCGAACGGGCTGCCGGTCGCGGCGAGAGTGATCAGCGGGAACGCGAGGCTGCTCATGCGGCTGCCGAGACTGGACACCGCACCGCCGGCGATCAGGTAGGCGTAATCGCGGTTGTGGCGCAGCGGCGGATGCACGAGATCGTCGGGGTCCACCGGTGGATGCCCCGCGTCGTCGGTCCCCACCGTCGCGCTCCCCCTTTCGTCCACTGTCACGATCCACCACCCTGCCATTCCGTGGGCCGCCGTTGGGGTTCGGAAAGGTAAGAGTTTGGTCACGCGGCGAACTCGTCGATGCGCAACCGCCGGTGGCCCGGGATACAGGTCTAGCGTCGTTCTTCGGACACCTATCCATCGGCCCGCCGCTGCTCGCCTCCCTCGCCCCAAGGAGCCGTATGTCGACCACTTTCCCATCGGCCAAACTCACTGCGGACCAGCGCAATTCGTTCGCCGCGGCCTACCTCGGCTGGGCGATGGACGCCTTCGACTACTTCCTCGTCGTGCTGATCTACGCCCAGATCGCCAAGGACTTCGGCAAGTCGCTGACCGAGATGTCGCTGATCACCACGATGACCCTGGTCATGCGCCCGGTCGGGGCATTCATCTTCGGCCTGTGGGCCGACCGTGCCGGCCGCCGCATCCCGCTGATGGTCGACGTGTCGTTCTACTCGGTGGTCGGGTTCCTGTGCGCGTTCGCACCCAACTTCTGGGTGCTGATGGTGCTGCGCATGCTCTACGGCATCGGCATGGGCGGCGAGTGGGGTCTGGGTGCAGCGTTGGCGATGGAGAAGATCCCGGTCCACCGCCGTGGCTTCTTCTCCGGCATCCTGCAGGGCGGCTACTCGATGGGTTACCTGATGGCGTCACTGGCGTTCCTGGTGGTCAACACCTGGTGGGGCCTCAACTGGCGGTGGATGTTCGCCCTGTCGATCGTGCCGGCGCTGATCTCGTTGATCATCCGCGCCCGCGTCGAGGAGTCGGAGGTATGGCGCGAGAGCCGCGAGCGCTTCAGGTCGACCACCACGAGCGTCGGCGACATCGTGAAGAACCCGACGATCTGGAAGCGCTTCATCTTCCTGGTGCTGCTGATGACCGCGTTCAACTGGATGAGCCACGGGACCCAGGACGTCTACCCGACCTTCCTGAAGGAGACCGTCGACTCCGGGCTGGGCTTCGCCAAGTCGACCGCCACCTGGATCGCGGTGATCTACAACATCGGCGCGATCATCGGTGGCGCGATCGCGGGCTCCCTGTCGGAGCGCTACGGCCGCAAGACGCTGATCGTGCTGTGCGCGGTGCTCGGGCTGCCGATCGTGCCGCTCTTCGCGTATTCCACGTCGATCGGGATGATCATTCTCGGTTCGTTCCTGATGCAGGTGATGGTGCAGGGCGCCTGGGGCGTCATACCCGCGCACCTGACGGAGCTGTCGCCCGACGAGATCCGCGGTTTCTACCCCGGTGTCACCTACCAGCTCGGCAACTGCCTGGCGGCATTCAACCTGCCGATCCAGGAAGCGCTGGCGTCGTCGCACGGCTACCCGTTCGCACTGTCCGTCACCATCGTCCCGGTGTTCATCGCGGTCATTGTGTTGACCCTCGTCGGCAAGGAACAGAAGGGGATCCGCTTCGGCACCCGCGACGCCAGCGTGGTCGCCGAGACGACCGGGTGAGGTCTCGATTGACCTCACGTGCGCTCGAAGGACGAGGATGGTGCCCATGATCACCTGTGCCACCTGCGCCGTGGAGTACGACGACAGCGCCGCGGGCCGCGACTGCCCGATCTGCGCCGACGAGCGACAGTACCTGCCCGAGCAGGGACAGATCTGGTCCAGCCTCAACCAGTTGGCCGCGGCCGGGCGCCGCGTCGAGGTGCTGGACCTGCGGCCCGGGCTCACCGGCCTGCGCACCGACGTGGGCATCGGGCAGACCGGCCTGCTGGTGCAGACGCCCGAGGGCAACCTGCTGTGGGACCCGCCGGGTTACCTCGACGACGAGGCCGTCGCGGCGGTGTCCGGCCGGGGTGGCATCCGGTGGATCGCGGCGAGCCATCCGCACATGTTCGGCGTCCAGCTCGAGTGGTCGGCCGCGTTCGACGACGCACCGGTGTACGTGAACGCGGCGGACAGCCGGTGGCTGGGCCGTCGCGGTCCGGCGATCACCGAGTGGGGTGACCGGCTGCCGCTGACCGACGGGCTGACCCTGCACCGGATCGGCGGCCACTTCCCGGGCAGCGCGGTCGCCCATTGGACCCAGGGTGCGGGCGGTCGCGGCGCGCTGCTCAGCGGCGACACGATCATGCCGAACCCGGACCGTCGGACGGTGAGTTTCATGCGCTCCTACCCCAACCGGATCCCGTTGTCCGGCAACGTTGTCCAGCGGATCGCCGCACGCGTCGCGCCGCTCGCGTTCGACGAGATCTGGAACAACTTCGGCGTGGCTGTCCCGACCAACGCCGGTGCGGCCGTGCAGCGCTCGGCGGAGCGGCACGCCGCATGGGTCCGCGGAGACTTCGACCACTTGATGTGATCGCCCTGCTATCCTTACCTCAGTACCGAGAGTAAGGAACGTCATGGAGACCACCGCCAGACTGACGTCGAAAGGGCAGATCACGGTGCCCAAGGCAGTGCGGGACGCACTCGGCGTCACCGAAGGGGACGACATCTTCTTCCGAGTCGAAGGCGACCGGGCGGTGCTCGCGCGCACGCCCGACTTCCTGAGCCTTGCCGGCACGGTGCCCGTTCCGGCAGCGAAGCGCAACGCGACCTGGGACGACGTGCTCCGTCGCACTCATGGGGCACGAGCCGCCCGATCGCAATGACGGCGTTCGTCGACACGAACGTCCTCATCAGGCACCTGACGGGTGATCCACCGGCCATGGCCGCGCACGCCACCGCCTTCCTGCGCCGCGAGTCCGAACTTTTGTTGGCCGATCTGATCGTCGCCGAGACCGTCTACGTCTTGGAGTCGTTTTACGAAGTCCCCCGGGTCCGGGCCGCCGAGGTCATCAGATCCCTGCTTGCGCTCCAGTCCGTGGTCGTGACCGACCGTGACACCCTGCTCCGCGCAGTGGAGATCTACGAGGTCGACCGCCTCGACTTCGCCGAGGCATACCTAGTGGCGTGCGCGGAAAGTTCTGCCGTCGGTAAGGTTGCCTCGTTCGACAAGGCGATCGACCGGGTGCCCACGGTTCGACGGGTCCAACCCGGCCGAGACTGACCGCGAGTCAGACGGATCCGGCCGTCGCGGCATCGGCGGGGGCGACATCGGCTAGCAGCGGCATTCGCCGGAGTGGTCCGACCAGCATCAGTGAGGCGACCACGAACGTCAACGCACCGAGCACCACCAGGGTGGGTTCGCCGCCCCACCACTCCGTGAACAGTCCTCCGGCCGCCGGCGCGAGTGGTGACATCGCCAGCACGCACGTCATCAGCGCGCTCTGGACACGGCCCTGCAGCGCATCGGGGGTGATCAGCATGACGTAGGTCATAAAGCCCGCGTTGGGTGCCGGGTTCAGCACGAAACCGACGACGAGCAGCGTCAGCACCAACGGATAGCTCTGCACGAACGCACACGCGACCAGACTCGCGGCGAGCACGGTGGCAGCCACGAGCAGCATCCGTCCGGCCGGAGCACCTCATGGCGCCATGCGAAACGCAGACCGGATCGCATCGCTCGCACCGGAGGTTCGTGCGCGTCGCCGTCCGGAGGCGGCGCCGGCAGTGGCGTGCGCACCAACAGCGCCGCGACCGCGGCGCCCAGGTAGGACACCACGTCGGCCAGCACCGGCAGCGATCGGGAGACCGAGAAAGGCAGCCCGCCCAACGGCGGGTCGACCAGGCCGGTGACACCCTGCCGCCCCTGTATCGCGGACATCGCGGTGCTCAGATCCTCAGCCGGCACAACGGTTTTCGTCGCCAGCGTGTCCGCGGGGAGAGAAGAACGCCTCCGCGCCGCCGACCACCACACCGGCGATCACCAGTTGGGTGATCGTCAGCGCATCCGCGGCATGATGTTCGGAGCACCCCTCGAAGAGGTGCTGGGAGCCGAGGTGTCCGCAGATCGACCAGATGCCGAGAGCTCCGGCAAGCGTCAGTAGGCTGCGGAACGCGACAGGTTCGCCGCGCCACGGTGCGGCGAGACAACAGGGAACCCGGTGCGACTCCGGGACTGCCCCGCAGCGGTATGTGAGAACGACCTCCGTCATACGCACTGGCCATCGGCTGGGAAGCGACGGACAGTAGACGCCGGCACCGGCACGCTCACGAGTCCGAATACCTGCCCGTCGCCCGGACCCGGGCCCCGGTGCGGCCGACGAAGTGACCTCTCGGGTGGGTCACGAAGGAGATTGCTGATGACCGATCACACGATCGCAACCGTTCTGGGCTGGCCGCGACAGGGCCCCAAACGGGAACTGAAACGGGCCGTCGAGGGCTACTGGACCGGCCGCAACACTGCCGAGCAACTGCACGACGCCGCCGCCGAGCTACGCGCCGATGCGTGGAAACAACTGGCCGACAACGGGATCCATGAGGTCCCCACAGGCGACTTCTCCTACTACGATCACGTGCTCGACACGGCGACCATGGTCGGTGCCGTCCCGCAGCGCTATCGTGACGCCGCCGACAGCCGGCTGGACGTCTATTTCGCGAGGGCGCGCGGCAACGACCGGGTGGCTCCGCTGGAGATGACGAAGTGGTTCGACACCAACTACCACTACCTGGTCCCGGAGCTGTCCCCCAAGACGGTCTTCGCCGCAGACCCCGCCCGGCAGGTCGCACACTTCACCGAGGCGACCCGGGCCGGCCATCGGGCGCGTCCCGTGCTCATCGGACCAGTCACCTTCCTCCTGCTGTCCAAGGCGGCCGACGAGGCACCGACCGGCTTCGATCCGCTGTCGTTGCTCGACCCGCTGCTCGACGTGTATGCCGAGATCCTCGGCGCCCTGCACGACGCCGGTGCCGCCTGGGTGCAGTTGGACGAGCCCGCCCTGGTGCTGGATCAGCCGGCGCCCGTGCTGGACGCCGCACGGCATGCCCTCGACCGCCTCGGCACGACGAGCAATCGACCGAAACTGTTGATTGCCAGCTATTTCGCCGCCCTGCAGGACGCGTTCGAGGTGCTCGCGGACGCACCCGTCGACGGCCTGGCGATCGACTGCACCATCGCCGACAACGTCACGGCGATCCTCCAGCACGGGCTGGCCGGCAAGCGACTCGTCGCAGGTGTCATCGACGGCCGCAACGTCTGGGCCGCAGACCTGGACGACCGGCTGGCCACGCTCCATCGGCTGGCCCCGCGCGTCGACGATCTGGTCGTCGGCAGTTCCTGCTCGCTGCTGCACGTGCCGCTCGACGCCTCGCGCGAATCCGCGATCGATGACGAAGTCCGCAGCTGGCTGGCCTTCGCACGCGAGAAGGTGCTCGAGATCCGCACCCTGGCAACGGCATTGGACGGCCAGGATGGCGCAGCTCCCGCGCTGGAGAACGCACGTGACGCGATCGCCTCGCGACGCGGTTCGGCACGGACTCACGACGAAACCGTGCGAACCCGGACGGCCGCGATCACCAGCGCCGACACCCATCGCGCGACCGCCTTCGAGCAGCGCCGCGAGCAGCAACAGCAGGCACTCGGGCTGCCGCCACTGCCGACCACCACCATCGGCTCGTTCCCGCAGACCGCCGCCGTGCGCAAGGCGCGCGCGGCACTGCGCAAGGGCGAGAGCGACCGCGCGGCATACGAACTCGCCATGAGAAGTGAGATCGCTTCGGTCATCGAGGTCCAGGAGGAACTCGGCCTCGACGTGCTCGTCCACGGCGAACCGGAGCGCAACGACATGGTGCAGTACTTCGCCGAGCAGCTCGAGGGCTTCCTGACGACCGCCCACGGCTGGGTGCAGTCCTACGGCACCCGGTGCGTGCGGCCGCCGATCATCTTCGGCGACGTGTCGCGTCCTGAGCCGATGACCGTCGACTGGTGGCGGTACGCGCAGTCGCTGACCGACCGACCGGTCAAGGGCATGCTGACCGGACCGGTCACGATGGTTGCCTGGTCGTTCGTCCGCGACGACCAGCCGGTCGGCGACACCGCCCGGCAGGTCGCGCTCGCGTTGCGCGACGAAGTGTCCGACCTGGAACGGGCGGGCTGCCGGATCATCCAGGTCGACGAACCGGCACTGCGCGAGACGCTCCCGCTGCGCGCCGCGGACCGCGCGGCTTACCTGCGCTGGGCGACCGAATCCTTCCGGTTGGCAACGAGTTCGGTCGCAGACGCCACCCAGGTGCATACGCACATGTGCTATGCAGACTTCGGTGACATCTTCGCCGCGATCGACGAACTGGACGCCGACGTGATCAGTCTGGAGGCGGCCCGGTCGGGTATGTCGCTCGCCGAGGAGCTGCGGGATGCGGGCTATCGCAAGGGGGTCGGTCCCGGCGTCTACGACATCCACTCGCCGCGGGTGCCCGCCGAAGACGAGGTGCGGCAGCTGCTGGAACGCGCGGTGCGGTCCCTGCCGGCCGAACTGGTCTGGGCGAACCCGGATTGCGGACTGAAGACGCGTCGTCCCGCAGAGGTGCGGGCTGCGCTCGCGCACCTGGTCGCCGCCGCGCGGACGGTGCGCGAGAAGGTCGGCGCGGCCGCATCCTGACCGCGCCCGTCGGAGCCGTCAGCGCTCGGCCGACCACGGGCCGTGGATGATCGGCGCCGTCTCGTTGTCGGGCTCCTCGGCAGCGTCCCCCTCGTCGCCCCGCTCGGTGTCCAGGTGCCGGGTGACGAGGGGGATCGTCCGCTCGTCGCGGTCGGGCGCGGCCGGCTGCGGGGTCGGCAACCGGTGCGCCTCAGGAGGCGGTGCCGGTGTCGTCGGCAGCTGCGCGGTGCCGTCGCCGAAGTCCAACGGCAGCGGCACTTCCTGGTGGGCAGGTTCCGCGTCCGCACGATCGGGCTGGGCTGGCGTGTCGAAGCCGACGTCGATCCGCTGGAATCCCTTGAGCCGCGTCGTGTGCGCGAGACCGCTGTAGGCGCGCACATCGGCGTCCGTGAGCTGCACGTTGTCCGTGAACGGAGTCAGCAGCGCCCGCGGCCACAGGCGCAACACCCAGACAGCGTTGATCTCCATGCTCAGCACCACGATGATGCCGGCGACGAAGAGGAAGAGCATCAGACCGAGGACGACGGCCAGAGTGCCGTTCATCGAGGCGTTGCGCTGCACGACGTGCTCGACATACAGGTTGCCGAAGCGCTGCAGCACCTGCCACATGATGGCGGCGAAGACCGCGCCAGGCCACATCTCCCGCCAGCGCAGCGAGCGACCGGTCGCCACGTGGTAGGCGACCATCAGGGCGAGCACGTCGATCGCCAGGGTGCCCAGCTTCACTCCGAGCGAGGCGAGCCCCTCCAGGTGCACCAGCCGCGGCACGACCTGCGTCAGACCGATGGTGGCCAGCAGCGACGTCCCGAGCAGGCCGATCAGTCCGACCGACTTGCCACGCGCCGCAAAGGGATTGGGTCGCGAGTTGCGCGGCACCTGCCACACGCTGTTGGCGATGTACTGGAATGCCTGCGCACTACCCAGCGCACCGTAGAGCGCCACGAGCGTGCTGACGGTGATCGAGACCCAGCTGCCGGAGAGGGCGTTCGGCTTGCTGATCTGGTCGCTGATGATCGGGAACTCGTTGAGCGCCGACTTGATCAGCTCCTGCTGGAGTCCCGGGTCGCCGTTGAGGACCACACCCAGGATGGTGGTGGCCAGGATGAGCAGCGGGAAGAGCGACACGAAGGCGTAGAAGGCCAGCAGCGCCGCCAGGTAGTTGCCCATGTCGTCGAAGAACTTGTAGACGACGGCGATGGGGTAACCCAGCGGCGCGAATCGCCGCTGCGCCCGATCCACCGCCGAGTGTGCCACCACCCCTCCACGGTATCGGGTGTGACCTAGACTGGGGGTATGGCGCGGCGCCGCTCGCTGAAGGCGCGGTCACGACGGGCGGCATACCGCAGTCGGCGCAAGAGGTCCGCGCGCAGGTCGGGCGCCTCGACCACCGTGTCGATGACCAGGTCGGACGCCAGTCGTTCCAGGTCGACGTCCTGCAGGTATTCGTCACGGCGCGCCTGCACGAACGCAGCGCGCTCCGCCTCGTCCTCGATGGCGGCGATCTTGCCGGCATACACGGCGTTGACGGCCGCCTCCGGACCCATGACCGCGATGCGCGCGGTGGGCAGGGCGATGGTCGCGTCCGGCCCGAAGCCGGGACCGCACATGGCGTAGAGGCCCGCGCCGTACGCCTTGCGCACCACCACGCAGAACTGCGGCACGGTGGCCTCCGACACCGCCGACACCATCTTGGCGCCGTGCCGGATGATCCCGCCGCGCTCGACCTCGGAGCCGATCATGAACCCGGGCACGTCAGCCAGGTAGATCAACGGGATCGAGTAGGCGTCGCACATCCAGATGAAGCGGGTCGCCTTGTCGGCGCTGTCGGTGAAGAGCACACCGCCCTTGGCCGCGGAGTTGTTGGCCACGAAACCCACTGTGCGCCCGTCCATCCGGCCGAAGCCGACGACCAGTTCGGGTGCGAAGAGCGGCTTGATCTCGAAGAACGAGTCGTCGTCGACCAGTCCCTCGATGACGTGATGGATGTCGAAGGGCTGGCTCTCGATCTCCGGCACCGTGGTGTCGGTCAGCGGCACCTCCGGCTCCTCCGCGAGGTATGCCGGGGGCGCCTCCCGCCAGGTGGAGGGCACGTAGGAGAAGAACAGCTTGGCCAGCTCGATGGCCTCGGTGTCGTCCTCGGCGAGCAGGTCGCCCACCCCGGAGACGGTGCAGTGCATCCGGGCGCCGCCCATCTCCTCGAGCGTCACCTTCTCACCGACGACCATCTCCGCCATACGCGGGCTGCCGAGGTACATGGAGGCGTTGCCCTCGACCATGATGAGGACGTCGGTGAAGCTGGGGATGTATGCGCCGCCGGCGGCCGATGGGCCGAAGAGGCAGCAGATCTGCGGCACCTTGCCCGACAGCGCGACCTGGTTGTGGAAGATCCGTCCGGCGCCGCGCCGGCCCGGGAAGAGTTGCACCTGGTCGGTGATCCGCGCGCCGGCCGAGTCGACGAACCAGAAGATCGGCAGTTCCTCGCGCAGCGCCGATTCCGTGGCGCGCACGATCTTCTCGACCGTGCGGGCGCCCCAGGAGCCGGCCTTCACCGTCGGGTCGTTGGCGACCACGATCGCCGGCCGGCCGTCGACGGTGCCGCGGCCGGTGACCACACCGTCGGCCGGCAGATTGCCGGCGGTGGCATTGGCGTAGCGGCCGTCCTCGATGAAGGAGCCCTCGTCGAAGAGCAACGCGATCCGGTCGCGCACGTAGAGCTTGTGCTGCGAGTCGAGCTTGGCGCGCGCCTTGTCCGAGAGCGTCTGCGATGCCTGGTGCGCCGCCGCGAGCCGTGCGCGGCCGGCCGCGCCCCCCCGGGCAGGGGGCGGGCGCCAGCCCGCACCCCGAGGCCGCGCGCGGGCCGCCCCCGGTGGGCCGCCGAGGGGCCGTCGGCGAGCACCAGGATCTTGGGGGCG
>NZ_JBQCGS010000062.1:0-21047 GCF_051955415.1 Flexivirga sp. | reverse complement strand
ACCTTCCCCAGGGCAGACTTCGGCACGCCCGGCCGGCCGAACCCGTACCAAACCTTCCCCAGGGCAGACTTCGGCACGCCCGGCCGGCCGAACCCGTACCAAACCTTCCCCAGGGCAGACTTCGGCACGCCCGGCCGGCTGATCCCGTACCAAACCTTCCCCAGGGCAGACTTCGGCACGCCCGGCCGGCTGAACCCGTACCAAACCTTCCCCTGGGGAGACTTCGGCACGCGCGGAGCTGACAGACCGGCCCGAGCGGAATACCCCCTGCGGGTATGCTGTTGGTATGACGAGAGGCGGCCGACCGGCCGCCGACGGCACCATCGGAGGCACGGATGCCCGGATACACCGGCAGCAAGGACGACTATCTCAAGCGGCTGCGGCGCATCGAGGGTCAGGTGCGCGGCATTCAGCGCATGGTCGAGGAGGACACCTACTGCATCGACGTGCTCACCCAGGTGAGTGCGGTGACCAAGGCGCTGCAGAACGTCAGTCTCGGCCTGCTGGAAGACCACGTCGGCCACTGCGTGGTCGACGCCGCGCGCGAGTCCGACGAAGCGGCCACGGCCAAGGTGCGCGAGGCGTCCGACGCGATCGCCCGCCTGGTGCGCAGCTGACAACCGACCGAAGCCGAACCCAGAAGGAGAACACCATGACCCAGACCGACATCACCGTGCACGGCATGACCTGTGGCCACTGCGTCGCCGCAGTCACCGAGGAGCTCAAGACCATCGACGGGGTGCGCGAGGTCCAGATCGACCTGCACGAGGGTGGTGACTCACCGGTGCGGATCACCAGCGACGGCGACCTCGATCCGGCGGCGATCAACGCCGCCGTGGACGAGGCCGGCTACGACGTGGTCGGCTGACCTCGCACGACATGTATGTCGCCCGGCGGTCCGGTCAGATGCTGACCGGGCCGCTCGGCGTACGGAACTGCACCGACATGACGCCCGGAGTGCCGTGCGGTGCGGCGAAGTCGAAGTGGATCTCCGGCTCCCACTCGTCACGGTCGACCCCCGGCTCGCCGACCAGGCCGAGCCATTCACGGACGCGGTCCGGGGAGCCGGCGATCTGCAGACCGGTCAGCGACGCGTTGGTCGTGCCTTCGGTCGACGGGTGGTCCTGACCTTCCGGCCACTCGATGAAGAACGGCACCTGGGGGTCGGCCATCAGACCGCGGATGCCGATCTGCTTCCAGCAGATCTCGACACCGTCCGGGCGGTGCCGGTTGCCGGGCACCGCGTTGCGGCCGAGCAGGCGCTCGGCGATCGACATGTCCTCGACCTCGACGACCCAGCCGAGCCAGCCGCCGCCGGACGCGGAGCGGGCGCGCACCGCCTGACCGAAGGGCGCCTTGTCCGAGGCGGGGTGGTCCAACACCTCGACGACCTCGACGAAACGGCGGTCGGTCAGCGGAATGATCGAGTTGCGAGTGCCGAAGCGCGGGTGCAGGCCACCGTCGACAGGTTCCACCCCGAGCAGGTCGCCGAGACGCTTCGCCGTGGCGATCATTCCGTCGGGCTCGGCGGCAAATACCAGGTGATCAACTCGCATGAACCGATGGTGCCACTGCTCACATTTCCGCCGTGCAGCGGGTCCGCGATCGCGGCACGCGGTATGGCGTCCCGGCGCGGGCCGACGGCAGCCGACCCGCCGGCTTCAGCGGACGCCGGACGATGCCGCGCCGGCCATCCGCTGCCGGACGGCTTCGTAGAGGACGATCGCCGCGGAGGTGGCGACGTTGAGCGAATTGGCCTTGCCGCTCATGGGGATCCGGATCAGCACATCCGCCGCGGCGAGCGCATCGTCGGTCAAGCCTTCCTTCTCAGTGCCGACGGCGATCGCCACCGGCCCGGTCAGGTCGACGTCCGTGTGCAGACTCGTCGCAGCGGGCGTCGCAGCCACCACCCGTATGCCGCGCTCGCCCGCCCAGCCGAAGGTGTCGGCGGTCGTCGCGGTCGCCACCGGCACCGAGAAGACGGTGCCCTTGGAACTGCGCACCACGTTGGGGTTGCCCCAGTCGGTGACGGGGTCGGCCGCCACGACGGCGTCGACGCCCGCGGCGTCCGCCGTGCGCAGCATCGCACCGAGGTTCCCGGGCTTCTCGACACCTTCGGCGATCAGCACCAGCGGCTCGTCGGGCAGCAGGAGTTCACGCGGGGTGGCTCCGACCGCGGGCACCACGGCCAGGAACCCGTCGGCTCCCTCCCGGTAGGCGACCTTCTCGAAGGCGGGCCGGCTCAGCCGGACGATCTCGGCACCCGCCTGCCGTGCCCGGCGGACCACGTCGTGCTGGGCCGCGGGGTCCGCCATCAGCTCCTCGCAGGTGTAGAGCTCATGCGGCCGCACACCGGCGTCCAGCGCGAGTGCCAGCTCGTCATACCCCTCGAGCAGGGTGCGTCCGGCTTCCTCGCGGCGGCGTCGCCGGCGCAATCCGGCCAGGGCCTTCAGGCGCGGGTTGGCCGCCGAGGTGATCGCGCGTTCGCTCACCTCGCCACCAGCTGTCGCAGGATGACGGCCGCGCCCGCCTCCTCGACCGGCAATGTCACCTCGTCGGCAGCGGCCTTGACCTCGTCCGGCGCCTGCCCCATCGCCACGCCGCGGGCCGCCCAGCGCAGCATCTCCAGGTCGTTGGTGTGGTCACCGATCGCGACGGTGTCCGACGGTTCGACGTGCAACTCGCGCCGGACCTGCTCCAGCGCGGAGGCCTTGGACACCCCCTCGGGATTGACGTCCAGCCACGCCGTGAAACCGATCGCATAGTTGACGCCGTGCAGACCGAGCTGGTCCACCAGCTCCACGAAGTCCTCGGCGGTGCCGCTGGGTGAGCGGAAGGTGAGTCGGGTGGTGGGTTCGTCGCCCAGCTCGTCCCATGGCAGCACCTTCGTCGGCCCGACGATCTCGTCCTCGGGGAACGGCGCGCTCACCTTGGTCCCGACACCGGCCTCCTCGACGCCGACCACGGCGTCCGGCCAGGCGTTCTTCAGCACCTTCAGGACGGGCGAGGCGTCGAAGGTGACCTTGTCGATGATCTCCCAGTCGTCACCGTGCAGCCGCGCCGTCACGGCACCGTTGGACGTCACCGCGAATCCGCTTGTCAGCGAAAGCAATCCGAAGATCTCCTCCGCACCCAGGATGCTGCGGCCGGTCGCGATCACCACATGGTGACCGGCGTCCGCGACCGCACGCACCGCATCGCGCACCTCGTCGTCGAGTCGGCCGTCGTGGTGCAACAACGTGCCGTCGATGTCCAGTGCCACCAGTTTCTTCTGCACGGGCACAGCGTATGTCGCCGGCCGCCGTGCGCCGAGAGACCCTCCGCGCACCGAGAAGCGGGGGCGGGTCGGTCACTCGGCTTCTTGGCGCAGTGCCTGGCGGAAGCTGAGCTTGTGGGAGGTCTGCAACAGCGCGGTGCGATACATCCGCTCGGCGAGCCGCAGGATGCCGTAGGCACCGGCCAGCGCGATCGCCAGCGCCACCAACGGTTCCCACCAGGACGCGTCACCGGAGAGCATCCTGGCCGGCATCGCGATGGTGGAGAAGATCGGCACGAAGGACAGCGCTGCCTGCGTCGCGCCGGAGGTCAGGATGCCACCGAAGAAGACGATCGCGACCAGTGCCGTCATCGGTGCCGAGGTGGACTGCACGTCCTCCGAACGCGTGGCCAGCGCTCCCACCACCGCCCACAGGGCGGCCAGCGCCAGGAAGCCGATCAGGAAGAACGGCACGAACCAGCCGATGCCGGAGGCCATCTGGGTCAGCAGGTCGGTGTTGTCGGTCACCAGCAGGCCGCCGATGCCGACCAAGGACAGCAGCACCACCTGGCCGAGGGCGAGGACCGTGTTGCCGACGATCTTGCCGATCAGCAGTTGTCGCAACGGGATCGCCGACGCGATGATCTCCACGATGCGGTTCTGCTTCTCCTCGACGACGCTGTTGGCGATCGCCATACCGAACAGCAGCGCAGCCAGGTAGAAGAGCATCCCGAAGACGATGCCGCCGACCCGGGCCGCCCCCTCGTCGGCATGGTCGGGCGACAACAGGTCGTAGGGCAGTTGCGAGCCCTGTTGCAGCTCGGCCAGCGTGGTGCCGTGCGCCTTCGCGTTGCGTCGCACCGCATCCTGTTGCACCGCTGCGCCGAGGTAGGTCGCCACCTCGGTGTGACGGCTCGACTTGCCGATCAACCGCCACCCGTCGCCGTCCCGCAGCAGCCCGGCGTCCGCCTTGCCGGAGGACACGCGGTCCTTCACGTCCTGCGCCGAATCTGCCTGCTGCGGTTCGAGTTTCACCTTGGCATCGGCAGCATCGGCCAGCTGCTCGGCGGCGTTGACCACCGTCGCGCCGGCCGAGCCCCGGACCGCGATCTGCTCGGTGCTCTGGTGCCCGGCGGTTACGAACTGTATGGCGATCGCCGCCACCACCAGCACCAGCATCAGCGCGGTGGAGACCAGGAAGTTGCGGTCCCGCAGTTTCACCGACACCTCGCGGAACGCGACCAGGCGCCATACCGACCCGATGGCCGAACCCTTCGCCGAGCCGGTGGGCGGGTGCTGCACGGACGCGGTCGGTCCGCTCGTGCGGGACGGGGCGGTCATTTCGCGACCTCTCGGTAGATGTCGGCGACGGACGGGACGATCTCGGCGAGTTCGCGCACCGAACCGCGGCACATCGCCTCGGCGAGCAGCCGGTCGGTGTCCTGCTCGTCCGCGAGTTGTAGGACGGCGGTGTTGCCGGCGACGTCGACGACGTCGACCCAGCCCAGGTCGCGCACCCAGCCGGCGTCGCCGCCGGTGACCAGCCGGTGCCGCAGCGGTCCGCTGCGGCGCAGTTCGTCGGCGATCCCGTTGGCCCCGACGCGGCCGCGGGACAGGATCACGATGCGGTCGCACAACCGCGCGACCCGATCCAGCTGATGCGAGGAGAAGAGCACGGGCACACCGTCAGCCGTGAACTCCCGCAGCAGGGCCACCATGTCGTCGACGGCGCCCGGGTCCAGCCCGGAGAACGGTTCGTCGAGCACGAGGAGCTGGGGGCGGGCGATCACCGCGGCGATGATCTGCACCCGCTGCTGGTTGCCCAAGGACAGCGCCTCGAGTTTGTCCTTGACCCGGTCGGCCAGCCCGAAGCGTTCCAGCAGCGCCGTCCCGCGCTCGCGGGCCTCGTGCGCCGAGACGCCGTGCAACTGCGCCAGATAGGCGACCTGCTCCAGCACCGGTTGTTTCGGGTAGAGCCCGCGCTCCTCGGGCATGTAGCCGAACCGGCGCCGGTCGGTGGCGGTGACCGGCGCGCCGTTCCAGAGCACCTCACCGCCACTGGCGGCCAGCACGCCCATGATCATCCGCATGGTGGTCGTCTTGCCGGCGCCGTTGCCACCGACGAAGCCGACCAGTTGCCCGTCGCCCGCATCGAAGCTGACGTCGTCGACAGCGACCGTGTCGCCGAATCGCCGGGTGAGCCGGTCAAGACGCAACATGCGGTGTTCCTCCGGAGTTCATGCTCCGACCGTATGGCGCACCGCGGCGCCACGGATCCGGCGCGCGACGGAGATGCCACCTCCCCCGCCGGAACGAGCCGGTCAGCGCGCCGAATCGGCGGGTCAGTTGCCCGGCCGAAGGACGGCACAAGACACCAGAGGCAACAGACCCGACGATGAGGGACGAATCGGCGGGTCAGTTGCCCGGCAGGATGATGCCGTTCTCGTAGGCGAACACGACGGCCTGGACCCGGTCGCGCAGCTGCAGTTTGGCCAGGCAGCTGGACACGTGCGTCTTGACGGTGGCCTCGCCGAGGAAGAGCGTGCGGGCGATCTCGGCGTTCGCCATACCGCGGCCCACCAGCTCCAGGACTTCGCGCTCGCGAGGCGTCAAGCGGTCGATCTCGGCCGGCTGCTGCCGGTCGTTGGCGGCACTGCCGGTGCTGCCGGGGGTTTTCGCCATACGCTCGATGACCCGGAGGGTGACCTCCGGTGCCAGCAGGGCGTGCCCGCGGGCGACCGAGCGGATCGCCTCGACCAGATCCTCCGGCTCGGTGTTCTTCAGCAGGAAGCCGCTGGCGCCGGCACGGAGCCCGTCGAAGAGATAGTCGTCGCGGTCGAAGGTCGTCAGCAGCACCACCTTGGCCAGGTCCTCGGCGACGATCTGCTCGGTCGCCGTGATGCCGTCCATGACCGGCATCTGCACGTCCATCAGCACCAGATCCGGGCGTTTCCGGCGGACCAGCTCGAGCGCCTGCGCGCCGTCGGCGGCGTCACCCACGACTTCGATGTCGTCCTCGACCGACAGCATCATCGCGAAACTGCTGCGGACGAGTCGCTGGTCGTCGACGACGACGACCCGGGTGGACGCCGGAGTCGGCTCGGTGGTCGCGGCGGCGCTGTCGGTCATGCTCTCCTGCCCGGTCGTGGGGACGAATGCGGCGGTGCGACAACCCTAAGCGGTCGTGCACCGGTGTGCGATCAGTCGAACGGCAGCCGCACCCGGACCCGGAACCCGCCGGTCTGCCGCGGCCCGACCTCCACCTCGCCGCCGAGCACCGCGACGCGTTCGCGCATCCCGACCAGACCCAGGCCGGTGCCGGCACGACCCGGGCGGGCGTTGCCGGCATCGAGGATCTCCACCTCGGCGTAGTCCTGCTCGCAGTGCCGGCCGAAGCGGGTGACCACGGAGGCGGTGGTCGCCGTGCTGTGCCGTTGGACGTTGGCCAGTGCCTCCTGGACCGTGCGATAGATCGCCAGGCCGACGCCGGGTGGGATGTCGCAGGTGCATTCCGGGCGCCCATCGACGACCTGCAGGTCCACCGCCAGCCCGGCCGCACGGTAGTCCGCCACCAGGGTGCCGACGTCCTCCAGCCCCGGCGTCGGCGCCCGGTCCAGCTCCGGGGTCGCGCGCAGCGTGCCCAGCAACGCCCGCATCTCCGCGACCGCCGAGCGGGAGGAGCGCTCGATCCCGGTGAGGGCGTCCCGGGCGGCTTCGGGCTGTTTGTCGAGCACACGGCGGGCGGCGCCGGCCTGCACGCCGATGACCGAGACGTGGTGCGCGACGACGTCGTGCAGCTCCCGGGCGATCCGCAGGCGCTCGGCGTCGACCGCCTGCGTGCGTAGCTCCGCCGCCTGCGCGTCGATGGTGCGTGCCTGCTCCTCCAGCTCGAGGCGGCGGCGCAGGTTGCGCCATTGAAGGACACCGAGCAGCACGACGCCGCCCAGATAGATGATGTTCGTCAGCACCAGGATGATCGTCATACCCAGCCAGCCGGGCATCAGGTCGGAGCCGGGCGGCCCGTCATACCCCTTGAACATCAAGGCGTAGGCGACCCAGCCGGCGAGCACCAGCAGGCAGCCGCCGATCACCCAGGCACCGAGGATGCGGCGACGGCACCACGCGGTGCCCGAGTAGATCGCGAGGAGGTAGACGCACTGGATGCCCAGGGTCGTCGTCAGCAGTCCGTCCAGCTGGCCGGTCACGACCCAGGCGACGGTGATGAACGCCGTGGTGGTCAGCGGGAATCGGCGCCGTAGGACGAGCGCCGCACAGGGGATGAGGATATAGAGGTACTGCAGTCGCAGATCCGTGTGGTCCCGGGCCAGCGCGTTGATGGCGCGGTAGCCCTCGGTCCACGCCGCGGACACGGCGAACGCCAGGACCGCCAGCAGTCCGTCCAGCCGCCACCAACGCTGCGGCAGCGGGCGCACCCAGCTGTCGTCGATGGTCAGGGCATGCCGCCAGGAGTCACGCACAGGGCGAGGTTAGCCAGTCGGGTATGCCGTCACCTCCGTCGCGCGACGGAGTTCGCCGGTGATCGGCGGTGACTCCGCACAGCCGCTCAGGACGGCTGCCTCGGCAGGGTGGCTGGGCCGGTCAGGCGGGGCGTATGACGTCCGTGCCGAGGAACGGCTGCAGCGCCTGCGGCACCCGGATCGACCCGTCGGCCTGCTGGTGGTTCTCCAGCAGCGCGACGATCGGGCGGGTGTCGGTGAGCATGGTGCCGTTGAGCGTGGCGACGAACTCGGTCTTGCCGCCTTCGGCACGTTGACGGATGTTGAGCCGGCGCGCCTGGTAGGTCGTGCAGTTGGAGGTGGACGTCAGCTCGCGGTACTTGCCCTGGGTCGGCACCCAGGCCTCGCAGTCGAACTTGCGGGCCGCCGACCCGCCGAGGTCGCCCGCGGCGACGTCGATGACGCGGTAGGGCAGCTCGAGTCCGTCCAGCAGTCGGCGCTCGATGCGCAGCAGGTTCTGGTGTTCCTCGATCGCCTGCTGCGGGTCGCAGTAGACGAACATCTCCGTCTTGGTGAACTGGTGCACCCGGAAGATGCCACGGGTGTCCTTGCCGTAGGAGCCGGCCTCGCGGCGGTAACACGTCGACGTGGCGGTGTAACGCAACGGACCGCCGGACAGGTCGATGATCTCGTCGGTGTGGTAGCCGGCGAGCGCGACCTCGCTGGTGCCGGTGAGGTAGAGGTCGGCCGACTCCAGGTGGTAGACGTCCTCGTGTGCGTCCAGGTAGCCGGTGCCGCCCATGGTGGCCGGGCTGACCAGGGTGGGCACCACGAGCGGGATGAAGCCCTCCTCGGCGGCGATGCTCTGGGCGTAGGCCATCAGCGCGTTGGACAACCGCGCCCCGGCGCCCTTGAGGAAGTAGAAGCGTGAGCCGCTGACCTTGGCGCCGCGTTCCATGTCGATCGCGTCCAGCTTCTCGCCGAGTGCCAGATGGTCCAGCGGCTCGAAGTCGAATTCCCGCGGTGCGCCGACGATCTCGAGGGTCTCGAAGTCGTCCTCCCCGCCGGCCGGCACACCGTCCAGGACGATGTTGTCCAGCTCGCGGATGAGCGCGGTGAAGTCCTTGTCCTCCTGGTCGGCGGCCGCTTCGCGCTGCTTGACCTCGGCGGCCAGCTCGGCGGCCTTGGCGCGTGCGTCGTCGGCCTCCTTGGCCAGGACGTCGACATCGTCCGAGCCGGCCTTGCGGGCGGCGTTCAGCTTGCCCATCGCCGCACCGACCGACTTGCTCACGGTCTTCTGCTGCGAGCGCAGACTCTCGAACTCGGTGATGGACGAGCGTCGCTTCTCGTCGGCTGCCAGAACCTGGTCGACCAGGCTCTCGTCGGCGCCGCGAGCGCGCTGGCTCGCACGCACGAGGTCGGGGTTGTCGCGCACTAGCTTGATGTCGATCACGACAGGCAAGGCTACGCGGCGCACCGCGCGGCCGCGCAACCCGATAACGTCTGCCCGAATGTATTTGACTCGTGAGTAGCGAAAGGTGCACCGGTGCAACGTGCCGCGGTGGTGGTCAACCCCACGAAGGTCAAGGACCTGGGCGCGCTGCGCGACGAGCTGACCTCGGTCTTCCGCAGCCACGGGTGGGCACCCCCGCTGTGGTCGGAGACGACCGTCGAGCAGCCGGGCACCGCCCAGGCCCGCGAGGCGCTGACGCAGGACGTCGACCTGGTGGTCACCCTCGGCGGCGACGGCACCCTGCGCTGGGTCGCGACCGCCCTGATGGGCTCGGGCACACCGCTGATCGTGCTCGCCGGCGGCACCGGCAACCTCTTCGCCCGCCAGCTGGGCCTGCCGGTCAATCGGTATGCCGAAGCGCTGCGCCTGGGTCTGGGCGGCACCGACACCGCCGTCGACGTGATCCGGATCGCGTTGGACCCCGCCGGTTCCGGCGCCTTCGACGACGAACACATCGGCCTGGTCATGGGCGGCGTCGGCCGCGACGCCGACATCATGGCGGCCACCACCGAGCAGCTGAAGTCGCGGCTGGGCTGGACGGCATACCTCTGGGCCGGGCTGGGGCAACTGCGCCACCGGTTGGTGCCGGCCACCATCGGCATCGACGACCGGGCACCGATCGGACGCGACGTCACCGCCGTGCTGGCCGGCAACTGCGGCATGCTGCAGGGCGGGATGCGGCTGATGCCCGATGCCGTCGTCGACGACGGTCTGCTGGACGCGGTGATCGTCCGTGGCGGCGGGCTGCGGTGGATCGCGGTCGTCGGCAAGGTGCTGACCCGCTCGCGCAAGGACTCCGAGCAGTTCACCCGCGCACAGTTCACCGAGATGACCGTGGAGACCGCGACCCCGCAACGCGTCGAGGTGGACGGTGACGTCATCGGTACGGCGCGGGCGGTGCGCTTCTCCGCTGCTCGTGGAGCGCTCACGGTGCGCCTTCCGCGCTGATGGTCGAGCTGTTCCGCTTCGCCAGCACACATCGCATCGCGGCGGCGCGGGATGCGGTCTTCGAGGTCTTGCGGGACGCGGAACGCTGGCCGCAGTGGTGGCCGCAGATCCGCTCGGTGACCCCGTATGACGACACCCACGGCCGCACCGAGATCCGCAGCGTGTTGCCGTTGACGCTGCGCATCGAGCTCAGCACGGAGCGGGTCGACCCCGAATCCGGGGTGCTACGAGCCACTTTGGCCGGTGACCTGATCGGCTGGTCACAGTTCGCGCTGCGCGCTGAGGGGCCCGACCGGACCCTGCTGGACTACACCCAGCAGGTCCAACTCGGCGTCGCCGGGATCACCGGCCGGCTCGCGGGGTCGGCGCTCGCTCGGCCGATCCTGATCGCCAACCATGCCGCGATGATGCGGTCCGGAATGCGCGGGCTGAGCCGCGCGGCATCCCGTGCACAGTTGCGGCATACATAATCGGGCGGGGCATTCGCCCGGGTGCACAGGACTCAAGAGGGGATCTGCGGTGGGCAAGCACTCCAGCCGACGTGCGAGAGGCACGGCGTCGATCGTCGCGGGGGCCGTCATCGCGCTCGGCGGTGGCGCCGTCGTCGTGCACGGCCTGACCGGTGGTGCCGCGGCCGACCGACCGGCCAGTGCGGCAGGCACCCCGCCGCACCGCACGCCCTCGAACAGCGCCAGCACGCCCGGGTCCGGCAGTGCCACCAGCACGCACTCGACGAGCCCCGTGGCGAAGGCCGACGTCCTTCCCCGGCCTACCGGTCACAGCTCCGAGGTGCCCGTTGCCAATCCGGCGGGTGCCGCCTGCATCCCGCGGAGTCTGACGGTCGCGTCGGTCGGCATCTCCGGTGAGCGCGTGGTGCCGATGGGCACCAATGCGCAGGGGCAGATTTACCCTCCCGCGCACACGACGATGTGGTACGACCGTTCCACCCAGCCGGGGCAGCCGGGCATCTCGGTCATCGCCGGGCACGTCACGTATGACGGCCCCGACAACTTCTACAACCTGCGGAACGTCCCGGTCGGCGCCGCGGTGACCGTGACGTGCACGAACAACAAGATCGTCAGCCTCCGGGTCACCCACAAGGAGTCGATACTCAAGACGAAACTGACTACGGATCAGCGGATCTGGGGTGGCAGCGCCACCCCCGTCGTCACCCTGGTCACCTGTGACATCGCCTCACCCATGGTCGCCGGGCACCACCTGAACAACTACGTCGTGTGGACCAGGCCGGCCTGACGTGCCGAAGTCTCCCCAGGGTCAAGTTCGGCACGATTAGACCCGCCGGCGCCGTACCAAAGTCTCCCCAGGGTCAAGTTCGGCACCGGTAGACCGGCCGGCGCCGTACCAAAGTCTCCCCAGGGTCAGGTTCGGCACCGGTAGACCGGCCGGCGCCGTACCGAAGTCTCCCCAGGGTCAGGTTCGGCACGGGTAGACCGGCCGGCGCCGTACCAAAGTCTCCCCAGGGTCAAGTTCGGCACGGGTAGACCGGCCGACGCCGTACCAAAGTCTCCCCAGGGTCAAGTCCGGCACGGAGCCGCCTCCGAAAAGTCCTCAGTGCCGCTCGGGCGAGGCCGGGTAGACGCCGAGGATCTTGACGTCGGTGGTGAAGAAGCGCAGCTCGTCCAGGGCGAGCTTCAGCCCCGGGTCCTCGGGATGGCCGTCGACCTCGCTGAGGAACTGCGTCGCGGCGAATCGTCCGCCGACCATGTAGGACTCGAGCTTGGTCATGTTGATGCCGTTGGTGGCGAAGCCACCGAGGGCCTTGTAGAGCGCGGCCGGGATGTTGCGCACGTTGAAGATGAAACTGGTCACCATCGGTCCCGATCCCCTGGGCGGCACGACGAACTCGCGGGAGAGCACCACGAAACGGGTGGTGTTGTGGTCCTCGTCCTCGATGTCCTCGCGCAGCACGTCCAGCCCGTAGATCGAGGCAGCCAGCGGCGGGCTGATCGCCGCCATCGTCGGATCGGCGGCTTCGGCGACCTCGCGGGCGGCCCCCGCGGTGTCGCCGGAGATTACCGGCTCCAGCCCCAGCTCGCGGATGATGTGGCGGCACTGACCCAGCGCGTGCACGTGACTGTGCACGGTCCGCAACCGGTCGATGGACGTCCCGGGCACGCCCAGCAACGAGAAGCGGATCCGGTGGAAGTGCTCCCCGACGATGTGCAGGCTGCTCGCCGGCAGGAAGTGATGTATGTCGGAGACGCGCCCGGCGACCGAGTTGTCGATCGGGATGAGCGCCAGGTCGGCGGTCGGGCCGCCGGAATCGGTGCGCTCGACCGCGGCGAACGCGTCCTCGAACGACGCGCACGGCACCGACTCCAGCTGGGGGTATTCACGTTCGCACACCGCATGCGAGTTGGAGCCGGGTTCGCCCTGGTAGGCGATGCGTCGAGGTTGGATCACCTGCGCAGCATACGAGCGCCGCTCAGCGCGAGGCGGGCGCGCATCGCCATACGGACGACACCCGCCATACACCATCCGAGTCAGGAGTTGGAAGGTTTCGTCACGTACGATTTGCCCGGTGTTGCGACGGTGGCTCGGGTGGGTGGTGTGTCTGGCCGTCGTCGCCGTGGCTGGTTCCTACCTGATCTCCTACGTCACCCAGTGGCCGGCGGCCGAGAAGATCAGTCAGCCCGGCCCGTTGATCGTGGTCAGCGAACCCACCCTGTCCTGGGACCAGGTCAGTGCATCGGCGACGCCCAACCTGTGGCGGCTGGCGCACGAGGGCGCGGTCGGGTCGATGACCACCCGCAGCCTCAGTTCGCACAGCTGTGACAGCCAGTCCTGGCTGACCTTCGGAGCCGGGAAGCGGACGACCTACGGCACCCAGTCGCCGATGACTCCGCCGGGCGAACGACCGGCGCCCTGCTGGACCCAGCCCTACCCGACACCGTTGACCAGCACACCGACCACCGGCGCCGGCGCGCCGGCGGCATACCCCTTCTGGGACAAACTGCGCGCCGAAGACCTCGGCCGGACGGTGCCGGCGGACCCCTCCAACATCGTGACCCGGATGAGCCGGGCCGGACAGTGCATCACCGCGGCCGGGCGTTACGCGCCACTGGCCGCGGCGAACGCGCAGGGCCGCGTCGAGCACTACGTCGCCGACCCGGCGACGGTGGACCTGGCCGCTTGTCCGATCACTTTCGTCAGTTTCTCCTCCGTCAACGACCGGCTGCTCGGATCGATCCTCGCCAAGGCACCTCCCAACGCCACCATCGTGGTGGCCGGCTTCGCCGACGAGACCGGTCCCGAGGTGCTGCACACCGTCGTCATCAAGGGGCCTGGTGTGCCACACGGCCTGCTGACCTCCCCCTCGACACAACAACCCGGCGTCGTTCAATTGACCGACCTGTCGGCACTGGTCTTTGCGCGCCTCGGCGACAAGGCACCGCATCTGCCCGAGGGCCGGCGTCCCGCGGTCCAGCCGCGCCCCACGGGCACCAGCGCGATCATCGACGCCGGCATGATCGCCATGCAGTTGCAGGTCGAACACGCCCTGTCCGCCGACTTCCTGGCCCGCTTCGTGGTCACCATGACGCTCCTGCTCGGCATCGGCTGCCTCTGGTGGTGGCTGCGCCGCAGGAGGGCCGCGGCGGTCGGCGAACCCGTCGCACCCAGCCGGGCGCTGCGCTGGTGGTTCAGCGGTTGCGCCGCCGTGCTCGGCTCGATGCCGGTGAGCACCTGGCTGATCGGACTGGTGCCGTGGTGGGACGCCGCCGACCCTGCGTTCGCCCTGGGTTGGGGCGTGGTCGGTTTCGCCGTGCTGCTCGCCGCGCTCGCACTGTGGGGGCCGTGGCGTCGCTGGCCGATCGGCCCACCGCTGTTCATCGCCGTCGTGACGTTGTCGGTGTTGCTGCTGGACGTCATACACGGTACGCCGCTGCAGTTCGTGTCGATGATGGGTCTGCAGCCGGTGTACGGCGGCCGCTTCTACGGCATGGGCAATGTCGGCGACGCCCTGATCGCGACGTCGTCGCTGCTGATCTGTGCACTGCTGGCCGGGGTGCTCGTGCGGGCGGGGCACCGCAGGCTCGCCGCCGCGACCGTCATCCTGATCGGCCTGGCCACCCTGTTGATCGACGGCACCCCGATGTGGGGCGCCGACGGCGGCGGCCCGCTGGCGATGTTCCCCGCGTTCGCCTACCTGGCACTCAACGCCGGCGGCCTGGCCCTGACCTGGCGCCGCGCGGCGCTGATCGGCGGCATCGCCGTCGGGATCGTCGGCACCATCGCCGTGCTGGACTACCTACGTCCCCCGCAATACCGCACGCACCTCGGCGATTTCGTGGCGCAGATCCGCTACCACGGTGACTTCTCCGGGATCCAGCAGATCATCCACGCCAACTGGGTGATGCTCAGCAGCAACGCCCTGACGGCGCTCGTTCCGCTGATCCTCATCGTGGCGATCGTGATCCTGCTGACCCCGTCGCGGTGGCCGGGCAAGCTGCTCGTGCCGCTCGTCGAACGGGTGCCGATGCTCGGCGAGGGCATCGCCGCGATCGTCGTGTGCTGGATCCTCGGCTTCGCGTCCAACGACTCGGGAGTGTCCATTCCGCCGACCGGTCTGCTGCTGCTCGGTCCGGCGTTGATCATGCTCGCGGCCGCGCCGATGGCCGAGCACATTCCGGACCGCGTCAAGGGTTCGCTGGCGCACCGGCAGCGGGTCAGCGAATCGTGATCTGACGGGACACCAGGCCCGCTCGCGCTCGTCGCTCCTCGTCGGTCAGTGCCTCGCCGGCACGCACCGACGCCAGCGCCACGTCGAACCGGCCGGCCAACTGCCCCATGCCCTCGTCGTATGACGCCGGCTCCGCCGCCGCGTCGACCTCCCACACCGGGACCAGGAGACCACAGGTCCGGAACGCACCGAGCAACCGGCCGTCGACCAGGGAGTCGTTGCCGGAGGCGTGCAGCCGGGCCAGTGCGGCGGTGGCCTCCTCCTCGCCGTGCGGCAACACCCACCGCACGTAGGTGCGTTCGCCGATGCGGCACCAGTAGGCCGACTCGGTTGACGGCAGCGCGGCGGTCGGCGTGATCGCGGAGTTGGCCTGCTCCAGGGAGGCGGAGGTGGCCTCGTCGAGCTCGTCCTGCTCGACCCAGAAGTCGAAACCGTCGCGCAACTCGAGCTGCGGGGCGTCCCCGGTCAGCAGGTCCTGCAGGCGAGGCGTGTCGATGGTGACCGGAGGCGTCTTGATCACCGGCTGACCGGCCTCCGCCTCGACGGTGCCGATCAGCGCGGCGGCCAGGTCCCGGCTCAGGTCGCCCGATCCGGCGCCGGACTGGGTGGCGACGAAGCGTTCGCCGTCGGTGCGATGCAGGCCGGCCCAGGCCAGCGGCAGCACCGTCGCGACCGTCGCGGTGTATGGCGCGCCGCCGTAGGCGAAGGAGATCCGGGCAGTGGCGGCCGGCAGGATCTCACGCAGCGCCACCCACCCGGTCTCACCCGGCAAGCCCTCGAACGGCCTGGCGGCGAACGGAACACGCGCCGCGCGTGCGGTCTTCTTGTCGGCGCCCTTGCGGCGCGATGCCTTGCCCATGGTGGATCAGACTAGACACCGGCGGATCGCGTCGGTGACGGCGGCGAGAGCGAGCAGGCGTACGACGTCGACGTGCGCGCGGACCTTCCCGGTCGAGGCAGCGACCAGTGCGTCTCCGTCGAACCGAGTGTGCGGCGGGGTGATCGCACGGGCCAGACCGTCGTGTGCACCTTGCGCGACGATGCGGCAGCCGATCTTGTCGAGGGCCGCATTGGTGACGACCGCCCCGATGGTCGTGTGTGTCCGGCCGAACTCGAAAGGTTGTGACAACCCGGCTATCGGCGCCGTGTCGACGTCGGCCGAACCGCGGTCGATGTCGCCGAATGCGTTGACCACCACCAGCGCCCACACCACGACGTCTCCGAGCCGGCGGCTCGCGGTGACGACACCGCCGGGCTGTGCTCCATCCGGACCGCGCCAGCGGCCGACCTGCGCGCCGGTGCCCGCGCCGACCTGGCCGGTCGCCGGGTCGTCAGCGGTGACGGCAGTCGCGGCGGCATACCCCTGCTCGGCGCCGGGTCGCACGGCGGCGTCGCCCACGGCGAGATCGAAGAGCCCGAGCGCCGGCACGATCGGCACCGCGCCGGCGGGTGTCGGCACACCGCGACCCAGCTCTTCCATGCGACGCATCACCCCGTCGGCGGCCGCCAGCCCGAAGGCGGACCCGCCGGTCAGCAGCAACGCGTCGATGCTGGTCACCGACTTGTCCGGCTCGAGCAGGGTCAGCTCGCGCGCGGCCGGCGCGCCACCACGGCATTCATATGAGGCGACGGTCCCCGGCGGGAATTCGATGACGGTGCAACCGGTCCGGGCCACCTCGTCGGTCCAGTGGCCGACCTTCACGCCGTCGATCGGGATCGTCATACGTCCGGTCGCCTCCTCAGATGCGGCGGCGGGACGCGCCGCCGAGCGCGGCCCACACCATCGTGTGGCCGTCCTCGTCGTTGACGCCCCACTCGTAGGCGAGCGACCGCACGATGCGCAACCCGCGACCGCTGGGTGCCCAGTCGGCCTGCGGCTTCGGCTTGGGCTGCTTGTCGGAGCCGCCGTCGGTCACCTCGATCTCGACCCGGGGCGGCCGTGCACGCCAACGGACCCGGACGGTGCCGTCGGGCAACGGGCGGCCGTGCAGGATGGCGTTGGCGACGAGTTCGGCGACGACCGTCTCGGCCTCCTCGACGACGGTGCCGGGCAGCTTGCCCTGACCGAGGTCACCGACGATCTCCTCGCGCACGCGCGGCACAGAGTCGATGGTCCACGGCAGACGCACCGTCCGCACCCAGGGCTCGGACTTGCGCTTCTCACTCACGTCGGGCCGCCTCTCCTCGTCTCGATGTCGTGCCGGTCGTCGCCCGACCGACCTGTCATCATGCCGGATCGGCTCGTCAGCGTTCCGCGTAGGCCGCGTCGACCATCGCCCGCACGAGCGCCGGACGGTTGGAGATGATCGCGTCGACGCCGATCTGCAGGCACAACTCGATGTCCGGTTCCTTGTCGACGGTCCACACATGCACCTGGTGGCCGTAATGGTGCTGCCGCGCAACGAATTCCGGATTGCGGCGGATCATCCCCATCCGCGGCCCGGCGATCGCGACGTTGGACGGCAGTCCGTCGCGGAAGAACGGCGAGGTGCCGACCTCGATCAGTTGCACCCGCTGCAGGTGCGGCGCCAGCTTCGCGATCCGTTGGATCGCCATGGAGGAGAACGACATCACCCGCACCGTGGGCTTGTCCGGGGCCGGTCGCAGCAGGTCGAACTCGCCGAGCAGGTCGACCAGACGCCGTTCGACCTCCCCGGCATACCGCGTGGGGTGCTTGGTCTCGACGACCAGGTCCGGCTTGCGATCACTCTCCAGCACGGCCCGGATCAGTTGCCGCAGGGTGAGAATGTTGGCGTGGTGACGGTCGGGCACCTCGTCGTCGTCGCCGTGAGCGGCCTTCCAGCTGCCCCAGTCCATGCCCTCCAGGGCCGCGAGCTCCAGGGCGGACACCACGCCCCGCCCGTCCGAGGTGCGGTTGACCCGGCGGTCGTGCACGCAGACCAGGTGCCGATCGACGGTCAGCCGGACGTCGCACTCCAGACCGTCGGCACCTTCGTCGATCGCGCGCTGGTAGGCGCCGAGAGTGTGTTCGGGGTTGTCGTGGCTGGAGCCGCGGTGAGCGATCACCTTGGGCGGGCCGCCACCGAGGGGTGAGCCGACTGTGCGCACGGACCCATCGTTGCAAAGCCGCCTGGGCGGATGTCGGCCACCCGGAATATCGGCGTGGCGACGTTCGCGATGTGGCCTCGGTGACGGGGTCCGGCGTGTCCGGCCATTTCCCGACCCCGGGGAGACTTCGGTACGCCGCCGACCGGTCTACCCGTACCGAACCCGACCCTGGGGAGACTTCGGTACGCCGCCAGCCACGAACTCGTGCCGAACCCGACCCTGGGGAGACTTCGGTACGCCGCCAGCCACGAACTCGTGCCGAACCCGACCCTGGGGAGACTTTGGTACGCCGCCGGCCGGCATACCCGTACCAAACCCGACCCTGGGGAGACTTCGGTACGCCGCCAGCCGGTCTACCCGTGCCGGACCCGACCCTGGGGAGACTTCGGTACGGCGTGGGCGGCGCACGTCAGGGAGAGTCACCGGACGTCAGGGAGGATCAGCGGGACGTCAACAGCTCCGTCACGACGGTGGCGTCATGGAACGGTACGTCGCCGGTGGCCAGATGCTGCACCCGCTCGTGGCCCTTGCCGGCCACCACGACCACATCGCCGGGGCGCGCCTGCCGCAGCGCGGTGTCGATGGCTGCGCGTCGGTCGAGCACGATCGTGGTGTTGGTGGCGTCGGCACCGGCCATCACCTCGTCGGCGATGTCCTGCGGGTCCTCGTGGTAGGCGTCGTCGGTGGTGATGATGGCGACGTCCGCCAGCTCGGAAGCGACCGCCCCCATCTTCGGCCGCTTGTCTCGGTCGCGTGCGCCGGCAGCGCCATACACACACAACAGGCGGCCGTCCCCGGCGACCTCACGGGCCACTTCGAGGACGGCACGCAAGCCGATGTCGGTGTGCGCGTAGTCGACGACGACCTCTAGGCCACGGTCGACGGCAGCCGGTACACGCTCGAACCGGCCGGGGACCTGGCCCATCTCGCGCACGGCGCGGATGAGCACGTCCGGCGCCATACCCATCTCGAGGGCGATGCCGGCAGCCCCAGCGACGTTGTGCACGTTGTAGTCGCCGAGCAACGGGATGTGCAGCGTCAGCGTGCCGTGTCCCGGCGTCACCAGCTCGAAAACCGTGCTGACGCCGTCGCGGCGTTCGTGCTGGATGCGGTAGTCGGCGCTGTCCGCCACGCCGAACGTCCGCACGCCGTCGATCTCCGTGGCCAGCCGTGCGCCCCACTCGTCGTCGGCGTTGGTCAGCTTGGGGCCGCCGGTCCACTCGAAGAGCTTGCGCTTGGTGCGGTAGTAGTCCTCCATCGTCCCGTGCAGATCGAGATGGTCACGGGTCAGGTTGGTGAACAATGCTGCGGCATAACGGGTTCCGTCGACGCGATGCAGATGTATGCCGTGCGAGCTGGTCTCCAGGACGACGTGCTGCAGGCCGGCGTCGCGCATCCGAGCGAGAGTGGCCTGCACCTGCGTCGCCTCACCGGTGGTGCGCACCGCCGTCTCGTGCTCGGCGCCGACGATGATCTCCGCGGTGGTCATCAGACCGGTCGCTGCCTCGCCGTAGGCACCGGTGAGAATCGCGTGCAGCACGTAGGAGCTGGTGGTCTTGCCGTTGGTGCCGGTGACGCCGTAGACGGTCAGCTCGTGCGAGGGGTGGCCGGCGAGTTCGGTCGCCAGAGCGGCCAGTGCGACGCGGTCGTCGGGCACCACCGCCGTCGGCACCCCGTCGATCGGCTGCTCGGCCACCACCAGGGCGGCGCCCCGCTCGATCGCCTGCGGCGCGAAGTCGGCCCCGCGGCTGGTGAACCCGTTGATCGCCACGAAGGCCCCACCGGGCACGACCGCGCGCGAGTCATGGGTCACGGCGACGATCGGCCCCTCGAGGGGCGGCACCTCGACGCCGAGCACCCGCGCCACGGTTTCCTGGTCCAACGACACCGTGGGAGCGTACCCGCCGCCACCGCGTCATCCGGCGCCGGGCGTCAGTGGCGAGCCGCACCGTCGATGCCCTTGTCTAAGGTTTTCTAGTGTTTCGCCTAGCCACAGGTACACACCGGCATCGATCCGTTCGCCGGCCGCCCGAAGGTCACGAACAGATTTCGGCCCCGGCGCGCCGTCCGAGGCACGCGCGCGGCGTGTCAGACTCACTCTGAGCGACCGTGAAACGTCCGGCCGGATGTCCTGACCTGCCGGTAACCTCGCGGCCGGAACGCACCCTCCCGAAGACGACTCGAAAGCGCCATGACTGAGCACCAACCCGACGTCCCGCCGCGCCCGGCGTTCGTCCTGCGGGTGCGGAACGACGCCAGCGGCGCACCCACCGCCTGGCTGGACGACGAGCGACTGACCGTGCCGCCGGGCCTGGGTGTCCACCGCGCACTGATCCGCGCCGCGCGCCGGCGGGCCGATCGCACGCAGCCCGGACGCACCATCCGCGTGGTGGGTATGACGCCCGACGGCACCGCCTTCCACCTGGCGATCGGGCCGGACGGCGAGGCGTGGGAGGTGCCGCCGCCCGAGGAGAACCCACCCGCGGAGAACCCGCCCGCAGAGAACCCGCCCGAGGAGAACCCGCCCGCGGAGAACCCACCCGCGGAGGCCCCCCGCGAGGAGAACCCGAGTGAGCAGGACGGCGCCCCACCTGACGTCGTGCCGGACGAGGTCGCTCACGTGGTGGAGCTGCAGGAGCAGGGCGATCGGCTGGTCGGCCTGGTCGACGGCGAGCAGGTCCCACTGGAGTCGGGCGAGGACCCCTACGACCAGCTGTTGCGTGAAGCGCGTCGGCGTGCCGACGAGCATGCCCCTGGCCGGACGGTGCGGGCACTGGGCCGCACGCCGGGCGGCCGCGTCTGGCACGTCGCGCTCACTCCGGACGGCACACCGCAGGTCGTCGCGCCGGTGCCGGCGAACCCGGCCGCAGCGCAGCGCCCCGGCGAGCGGCCGCGCGGACCGCTCACCGCCTCCCGGCCGGCGGCGCCGGCGGACGACGACCCGGTCCGCGACGAGCCGGCCCGCGACGAGCCGGCCCGCGACGACCGAGCCCGGGACGACCGAGCACGAGACGAAGCAGGCGACTCGTCCGACGACCCAGTCGACACCTCCCACCACACCTCCCCCGGCCTCCACGACGGCTCCGGCCAGACGCCCGACCA
>NZ_JBQCGS010000061.1:0-26840 GCF_051955415.1 Flexivirga sp. | reverse complement strand
CTCGACGTCCTCGCCCGATGCCGCATCACCGTCATCACTACCACCGAACCCGAGATCGGAGCCGATCAACTACCCGAACTCACCGCCTGAAACCTCAACAAGGAGAACGCGAACCGCTACACCACTACCAGGGACTTGACCGGGGTTTGCGCCGCGAATGCGTGCATAACCGGCAACGGTCGCTGGTTGGGAAGAGGTTTGCGCCCGAATGCGTGCATAACCGGCAACGGTCGCCCGTTGCCGACGGTCGGTCGACCAGGACGGCCGGCCGAGGGCAGTCCGGCGGCACACGCAACGGGCGCCGGTCATGTCGACCGGCGCCCGTTGCACGAGGGGATGGGACCTCAGATGAGGCCGAGATCCTTGACGGTGTCGCGCTCGCCGAGGAGTTCCTTGACGGAGGCGTCGATCTTGCCGCGGGAGAAGTCATCGATCTCCAGACCCTGCACGATCGACCACTTGCCGTCGGCCACGGTCACCGGGAACGAGCTGATGATGCCCTCGGGCACGTCGTAGGAGCCGTCGGACGGGACCGACATCGACACCCAGGCACCGTCGGTGCCGTGCTCCCAGTCGCGGGCGTGGTCGATGGTCGCCGACGCAGCGGAGGCTGCGGACGAGGCACCGCGGGCGTCGATGATAGCGGCGCCGCGCTTGGCGACGGTGGGGATGTAGGTGTTCGCGATCCAGTCCTGGTCGTTGATCGCCTCGGCCGCGGACTTGCCGCCGACCTGCGCGTGGAACAGGTCGGGGTACTGCGTCGCGGAGTGGTTGCCCCAGATCGACATCTGGCTGATGTCCGTGGTCCGCACACCGAGCTTGGCGGCCAGCTGGGCCAGCGCACGGTTGTGGTCCAGGCGGGTCAGTGCGGTGAACCGCTCGTTCGGGATGTCGGGAGCGTTGCTCATCGCGATCAGCGCGTTGGTGTTGGCCGGGTTGCCGGTCACGGTCACCTTGATGTCGTCGGCCGCGACCTCGTTGAGGGCCTTGCCCTGCGGGCCGAAGATGCCGCCGTTGTCCTTGAGCAGGTCGCCGCGCTCCATGCCCGGGCCGCGCGGCTTCGCACCGACCAGCAGAGCGTGGTTGACGCCGTCGAAGACCTTCTTGGCGTCGTCGCCGATCTCGACGCCGGCCAGCAGCGGGAAGGCGCTGTCGTCAAGCTCCATCACGACGCCCTCGAGGGCCTTCAGGGCCGGGGTGATCTCCAGCAGGCGGAGCTCGACCGGGGTGTCCGGGCCGAAGAGGTCCCCGGCGGCGATGCGGAAAAGCAGGCTGTAACCGATGTTGCCGGCGGCGCCGGTGACGGCGACCTTGACAGGCGTTGCGCTCACGAGAACTCCCTGATGGACGAGAAAGTGGTCTTTCCCGTATGACGCTAGCAGCGCATCGGCAAGGCCTGGCACCGAGGTCTTGTCGCCACCCGGCTAGCCTGGTATGGCGCGACAGAGCCACGACCACCCGGTCCACATCAGCCGGCAACACCCAGCAAGGAGCCAGAAGCAGGCATGGAGGAGATCAAGGTCACGAACCCGATCGTCGAACTCGACGGTGACGAGATGACGCGCATCATCTGGCAGTTCATCAAGGACCGGCTGATCCACCCCTACCTCGACGTCGACCTGAAGTACTACGACCTCGGCATCGAGAGCCGCGACGCCACCGATGACCAGATCACCGTCGACGCGGCCAACGCGATCAAGGAGTTCGGCGTCGGCGTCAAGTGCGCGACGATCACCCCGGACGAGGCCCGCGTCGAGGAGTTCGGCCTGAAGGAGATGTGGAAGAGCCCCAACGGCACGATCCGCAACATCCTCGGCGGCGTCATCTTCCGTGAGCCGATCATCATCTCCAACGTCCCGCGGCTGGTGCCCGGCTGGACCAAGCCGATCATCATCGGCCGTCACGCGCACGCCGACCAGTACAAGGCGCAGAACTTCAAGGTGCCCGGCGCCGGCACGGTGACCATCACCTACACCCCCGCCGACGGCGGTGAGCCCGAGGTCCACGAGGTCGCCGAGTACGGCGAGGACGGCGGCGTCGCGATGGGGATGTACAACTACAACAAATCCATCGAGGACTTCGCCCGCGCGTCGCTCAACTACGCCCTGCAGCGCAACGTCCCGTGCTACCTGTCGACCAAGAACACCATCCTCAAGGCGTATGACGGCCAGTTCAAGGACATCTTCGCCCGCATCTTCGAGGAGGAGTTCAAGGAGCAGTTCGACGCCGCCGGCATCACCTACGAGCACCGGCTGATCGACGACATGGTCGCTGCGTCGCTGAAGTGGGAGGGCGGCTACCTCTGGGCCTGCAAGAACTATGACGGCGACGTCCAGTCCGACACCGTCGCACAGGGATTCGGCTCGCTCGGCCTGATGACGTCGGTGCTGATGACCCCGGACGGCAAGACCGTCGAGGCGGAGGCCGCGCACGGCACCGTCACCCGCCACTACCGGCAGCACCAGCAGGGCAAGGCGACCTCGACCAACCCGATTGCGTCGATCTTCGCGTGGACCCGCGGCATCGCGCACCGGGGCAAGCTGGACGGCACGCCTGAGGTCACCCGGTTCGCCGAGACGCTGGAGCGCGTGTGCGTCGAGACCGTCGAGGGTGGCCAGATGACCAAGGACCTCGCGCTGCTCATCGGCCCGGAGCAGAGCTACCTGACCACCGAGGAGTTCCTCGCCGCGATCGACGAGAACCTGCAGCAGGCCATGGGCAACGCGGCCTGACCTCTGCACCGCACCGCAACGGGCGTCACGGTTTTCCGTGGCGCCCGTTGGCGTATGCCCGAAGTGTGACCTATGTCACAACCACGACTTTTTGCAAGGAAGCTGAATCTTTGCAATAAAGGAGGTGGGAGGAGGTGGTGAGTCCGTCGAGGCACAGCTCGTCCGGGCCACCGGGGCGCCGGGCGACCCGTGCAGTCCTGCTCAACCGACATTCCGCCAAAGGAGTCGTGATGTCCCTTCGTTCTCGCCTGTCCAAGCTGCCCGTCGCGCCCAGCGTCGTCGTCGCCGGCGTGCTCGGCACCACCGCCCTCGCGTTGACCACCACCGGCACCCTGTCGGCCTTCGCGGCGTCCATCCAGAACACCGTCAACACCACGACCACCGGCTCGCTGGTGCTGCAGGAGCAGAACTCCGACGGATCGGTGACCTGCCTGAGCACCGACGGCAACACGACCAACGCCTCGACCTGCTCCACGATCAACAAGTACGGCGGACAGTCGCTGGCTCCGGGCGGCTCGACCACGACGACGGTCAAACTCACCAACCAGGGTTCCGTCACGCCCAAGACCTTCACGCTGACTCCCGGCAACTGCACCCAGAGCGGTGCGCCGCAGGGCGTGCCCGCGGCGACCGACTTCTGTTCCAAGGTCAACCTCAACGTGTATGCCGCGGCGACCGCCACCGGCACACCCATCTACACCGGGTCGCTGGACACGTTCACCACCACGCCGCAGACGTTGACCGCGCTGGCGCCGAAGGCGTCGCAGGCCTACACGTTCGTGGTGTCGATGCCTGCCAACCTCGGCAACGGCTACCAAGGACTGACCGCCTCCCAGCCCATGACGTGGGCAATGTCGTCCTGAGACACCTCGCCTGGCGGCGTGCGGCCTGGATCGCCGTCGCGGTCCTGCTCGCCGCCCTGCTCGTCGCCGCCGGTGTATGGCGCGGCACCGGCGGTCGGTGGCTGACCATCGAGACCGCGTCCATGGGCGAGGCGGCACCGGTGGGCACGCTGGTGCTCACTCGGCCGACCACGCCGGACCGGTTGCATCCCGGCGACGTCGTGTCGTTCCACAGCCCGACGGGGGCGACATACACCCATCGAGTCGTGCAGGTGCAGGACGGCGTCGTCCGGACCCAGGGCGACGACAACGGCACCGTCGATCCCTACCGCACGGCCGGTGACCAACTGGTCGGCAAGGTGGTCGCACGCTGGTGGGCGATGGGCTTCGTGGTGCGCGCGATGCCCTGGCTGCTCGGTCTCGGGGCGCTCGGCTGGCTGATCACGCGCCGGATCCGGATGCCCATCCGCACCGCGGTCCGGGTGTTCGGCGCGTCGTTGCTGGTCGCCGGTGTGATCCTGGTGCAGCGGCCGCTGGTCGGCGTGCAGGTGGCGTCGGCTCGCCATACCCACGGCGCCACCGAGGCCGATGTCGTCTCCACCGGACTGTTGCCGATCTCGGTCCAGGCGGCCGGTGGCGACCAGGTGCACCTGGTCGCCGGCGAGCTGGGCACTGTGACCGGCGGTGAGCTGGATGCCTACGCGCGGCTGCCGCTGCAGGCGTCGCCGCATCTGACCGGGTGGTGGCTCGTCGCGGTCGTATCTTGTTGTGCCGCACCGGCTCTGGCTGCCTTGTGGCTGGGACGCAGACACCGGACGATCGAAGGCGTGGTCGTATGACGCCACGACTCGGCCCTGTTCGGTGTGCCCGCCGTGCGGTGGTGCTGCGCGCCGTGGCGCTGCTGTTCGCAGCCGCTCTGACCACGCTGCTGACACTCGGTGGGGGACAATCCATGTCGGCGTTCACCGGCTCGATCACCAACGGTGCCAACAGTATTCGCAGCGCGCTGTGGACGTGTCAGGCAACAGAGCTGGCCGACTCGCCGATCCGGATGTACTCATTGGCCAGCACCGGCGGTGGCACCAACCAGGGCAGCGCGGGCAGCGGCACCGACGCCACCTTCGTCGGCAGCGCGCTCGGCAGCGGGTTCGCCTCGGGCGGGGGATGCCGACGTGACGCCCAGACCTACTACACGACCACGCCGGCCCTGTCCGGGATCCTCGCGCGCTGGGTCAGCACCGCCGGGACGACGAGCATCGCCGCCGGGTCGGTGCTCACCCAGGAGATCTGGATGCGGACATCCGTGGCCAAGGGTCAGCTGATGGGCTTCGGCGACAACGGCACGACGGCGAACGGCTCGTCCCAGAAGGGCCTGCAGGTCTTCTTCACCGCCACCGGCCGCCTCGATTTCGCGACCTATCAGAACAGCACCAACCAGGAGCTCTTGTCGCCGGCCGGCACCAGCTACGCCGATGGGGCGTGGCATCACGTGGTGGCCGTCTACAACGCCGGAGCGAAGCAGTTGTATGTCGACGGCGTCCTCGTCGCCTCGGGCACCGGCCCGAGCGAAACCATCGCGCGGGCCTACTGGCGGCTCGGCAATGACAGCTTCACCGGCTGGACGAACGCGCCGACCGGCACCAACGCCACCTACCTGGACGGCGGATTGCAGTACGCCGCGCTCTACACCAAGGCACTGACCGCTGCCCAGGTGCAGGCGCATTACCGGGCCGGCCTGCCGTTCTGAGCCGCCGCGTCCCCGACGCGGGCCGCGGACCGGCAATACTGACGGCATGACCGAGAAGCGAGAGGTCCGCAGCTGGCTCACCGACATGGACGGCGTTCTCGTGCACGAGGAGCGCGCCATACCGGGTGCGGCCGAGTTCCTCGGCCGGTTGCAGGGCCTGGGCCTGCGGTTCCTCGTCCTCACCAACAACTCGATCTACACGCCCCGGGACCGGCGCGCCCGGCTGCACGCGAGCGGCATCGACATACCGGAGAGCGCGATCTGGACGTCGGCGCTGGCGACCGCGCAGTTCCTGGACGACCAGCGGCCGAACGGCTCGGCATACGTCGTGGGCGAGGCCGGGCTGACCACTGCACTGCACGACATCGGCTACATCATGACCTCGCGCGAACCGGACTACGTCGTGCTGGGGGAGACCCGCACCTATTCGTTCGAGGCGATCACCCGGGCCATCCGGCTGGTCGCGGGCGGCGCCCGGTTCATCGCGACCAATCCCGACCCCAGCGGTCCCTCGACCGACGGACTGCTGCCGGCGACCGGCGCGATCGCCGCGCTCATCACGCGCGCCACCGGTGTCGAACCCTATTACGTCGGCAAGCCCAACCCGTTGATGATGCGCAGCGCGCTCAACCGGATCGAGGCGCACTCGGAGACGACGGTCATGATCGGCGACCGGATGGACACCGACGTGGTGAGCGGCCTGGAGGCAGGGCTGCGCACCATCCTGGTGCTCACCGGGTCGACGACGCGCCAACAGGTCGCCCGGCATCCCTTCGTCCCGACGCGGGTCGTGGAGTCGATCGCCGATGTCGTGCCGCTGGTCGAGGAGTTCGCGCCGGCCGAGTGAACCCGGACTGCCTGCGTATGCCGTCGCTCAGCGGTCGACGGCGGCCCGGAAGTGCTCGACGGTGCGGGCCAAGCCCTCCGCCAGGGGGGTGACCGGCTCCCAGCCGAGGGCATCCTTGGCCAGGGAGATGTCGGGGCGGCGCCGCGTCGGGTCGTCCTCGGGCAGCGGCTCGTACACGATCGGCGAACTGCTTCCGGTCAACTCGATGACCAGCTCGGCGAGCTGCAGCATGGTGAACTCGCCGGTGTTGCCGAGGTTGACCGGCCCGGTGAACGAGGGGTCGGAGTCCATCAGCGTGAGCAACCCGCCCACCAGGTCGTCGACGTAGCAGAACGACCGGGTCTGCAGCCCGTCGCCGTAAATCGTGATCGGGTCGCCGCTCAGGGCCAGCATGATGAAGTTGGACACCACCCGCCCGTCGTCCGGACGCATCCGGGGCCCGTAGGTGTTGAAGAGACGGGCCACCTTGATCGGTAGCTCGTGCTGACGGCGGTAGTCGAAGAAGAGTGTCTCGGCGCAGCGTTTGCCCTCGTCGTAACAGGACCGGACACCGATCGGGTTGACGTTGCCCCAGTAGTCCTCCCGTTGCGGGTGGATGTCCGGGTCGCCATACACCTCGGAGGTGGAGGTCAACAGGATCTTGGCTCCGGTGCGTTTGGCCAGGCCGAGCATGTTGATCGAGCCGTGCACGCTCGTCTTGGTCGTCTGCACCGGATCTCGCTGGTAGTACACGGGACTCGCCGGACAAGCGAGGTGGAAGATCTCGTCCACCTCGACATACAGGGGGAAGGTGACGTCGTGCCGGATCAGCTCGAACGCCGGGTTGGCGAGCAGGTGGTGCACGTTGGAGCGCATGCCGGAGTAGAAGTTGTCGGCCACCAGCACCTCGTCGCCGCGGTCGAGCAAGCGCTCCACCAGGTGCGACCCGATGAAACCGGCACCGCCGGTGACCAGAACCCGTCGATCGGCCACGACACGTTCACCTTCCTCTGCTGTGGCTGCCGGAGCAGCCGACTCGTCGAACCATGGACTTGATCCTGGGCAAGCGCACGTGCCGCGGCTCAGCGCGACGCGCTGCGCCCGCTGTGCCGTGTCACGAAGTCGGCCAGGTCAGCACTCTGCTGCACCCTGGTCGGCTGGTGCACATAGGTCATGTGCCCGGATTCGTAGAAATGATGCTCCAGGCGGGGCAGCAGTTCGGGCGCGAGCCGGGCCACGTCGTCCATCGCGCAGAAGTACGGTGTCGCACCGTCGTAGTAGCCGTAGGCGAAATGCACTGCGAGATGCGGGTTCTGGCGCATCGCCCGAGCCAACCGGTCGACGACGTAGACGGCGGAGTTCTCGAACTCCTTGAAACTCCAGTCACGGCCGACGTCCTCGCTGATCACCCGGAAGACCTGGTCGCTGCGCACACCGAGCTCGACACCGAGGTAGTGCTGGAAGGCGGCCGCGTAGGGGCCGGTGATGGCGTCCATCGACGGGTCGGCGTCCATCGACTCGGCGATCCGGCTGGCCGCGGGGCCGGTGAAGCGGGCATCGATGCGGCCGACCGTCAGACCACGGTCACGCAGTAGTTCGCCGAAGAAGCGCCAGTGCTCGATCCGCAGGTCCGCCCGGTCGACGTAGTCCTCGGTCAGTCCGGTGAGCCCGGCGATGCGGGAGACGGCAGCCGCCCGCTCGGCGTCGGTGAGCCGGTTGCCTCGGGAGAGCACCCACGGGTAGGCACGCGCGGCGTAGTCCTCGGCCTCGCCGAGCACCTCGCGCAGCGGCCGGTCGCCGTGCTTGCCGTGGAAGTGCGCGGTCGCGGCGTAGAACGGCAGATAGAGCGCGTGCGCGCGGTCGTTGCCGTGCTCGAAATTGGCGGTGCCGAAGTCGAGCACACTGCTGATCAGGATCAGCCCGTTGAGGTACATCCCGAGCTTTTCCTGCAGGTGCTGCGCCAGCCCGGCCGCGCGGGTGGTGCCGTACGACTCGCCGGCGATGAACTTCGGCGACAGCCATCGGTGGTTGCGGGTGACCCAGGAGCGGATGATCTCCGCCACCGACTCGATGTCGGCCGTGAATCCGTGGAAGTCCTTCGGCTGCTCGCCGGACACGACCCGGGACAGCCCCGTCGACACCGGATCGATGAAGACCAGATCCGTTGTGGCCAGGAGGGTTTCGGGATTGTCCACCAATCCGTAGGGCGGGGGCAGCAGCTCGCCGGCGTCGCCCATCTCCACCCGGCGCGGGCCGAGCAGGCCGAGATGCAGCCACAGGCTGGAACTGCCCGGGCCGCCGTTGAACGCGAAGGTCACGGGACGTCCGGTCGCCGCCGCGTCGTCGAGTGTGTATGCCGTGATCGCGACCTCCGCCACGGGCTTGCGCCCACGCCATACACCGTCGGCGAGGTCGTCGCGGTGCAACACGACGGTGCCGGATTCGCTGGTATAGGACAGCTCGCCGGAGGCGGTCTGCAACGTGTGCGATCGGCGGACGAGCACATCGGCCGGCGGAGCGGCGGCGTCGACGCCCTCGGCAGAGGGTGCGGAGGTGGGCTGGTCGTTCACCGGGCCGATGCTAGCCCGCCACCACAACAACTGGCCGCTGGCTCCGAATCGCCCCTATCATCGGGGAGCGGGGAGAGACGAGGCAGGTATGCGCGCTGGTTCGGTCGGTCGACGGTCATGGCTGCGGAGCTTCGCGGCGCTTCCGGTGGCAGCTCTGGTGGTCGCACTGCCGATGGCACCGGCCACCGCGACCGGCGGCTCGGGGGGATCGGCACCCAGTTGCGTGGTGGGTTCGGCCGGGTGGCGGCCGCCGGTCGCCCAGCGCTACGTGATCACCTCGACCTTCGGCAACCGCGTCAACCCGATCTCGCACGACCGCCGGCTGCACGCCGGCGTGGACCTGGCGATGCTGCCCGGGCCGGGCCCGGTCGTCGCTGCGGACGACGGCACCGTGGTGCGCGCCGGACCCTTCGGCGGACTCGGCAACGAGGTGACGGTGCAGCACGCCGACGGCGTGCAGACCCGGTACGGTCACCTGGCCCGCATCGCCGCGGGCATCACGCCCGGGAGCAAGGTCGCGGCCGGACAGGTGCTCGGCGAGGAGGGATCCACCGGCGCCAGCACCGGGCCGCACCTGCATTTCGAGGTCCACCGCAACGGTGCGCCGATTGATCCGGTCCGCTTCATGGCCGAGCACGGCGCGCCGCTCAGCGGCGCATCGCCGGCTCCGGTGTTGAAGACGAATGCCGCTCTGCCGGTTGCGGGTTCGCCGCGACGACACAGCATGAAACAGGGCGCGCTGTCAGTGCCGGCCGACCTGATGAACCTCTATCTGAGGGCGAGTCGGCAGTATGCCGTTCCGTGGCAGCTGCTGGCCGGCGTCGGGATGGAGGAGACGGCGCAAGGGCGCAACAACCACACCTCGTCGGCGGGCGCGCGAGGTGTCATGCAGTTCCTGCCGAGCACATTCGCGCGCTACGGCGTCGACGGGAACGGCGACGGCAAGGCCGACATCCGCAACGACGCCGACAGCGTCTTCTCCGCGGCGCACGCCCTGCACGCCTGGGGCGCCACCGCGGGCGACGCCGGCGTTCGCCGGGCGTTGTTCAGCTACAACCACGCCGAGTGGTACGTCAACGACGTGCTCTTCTACGCCGCTGCGTACGCCGCCGGCTCGGGCGGCATCGCCTGCACCGGGGTTCCGCAGCCGGCCGGCACGGCGCAAGCGGCCGGTGCGGTGCGCTGGGCGCAGAGCAAGGTCGGACACCGGTTCCGTTTCGGCGCGGACGGTCCGGACGCCTGGGACAGTTCGTCGTTCGTGCAGGCGGCATACGCTCAGGCAGGTGTCCGGATGCCGCGCACCGCGCAGCAGCAGCGCAGCTGGCTGGCCTCCGGGCACGGCACCCGCATCACCCCCGGGCAGGAGCGGCCCGGCGACCTGATCTTCGAGGACAGCTACCTCGGCCCGGACCGGATCGGTTTCGTGATGTTGGTGACCGACCCCGGGCAGCAGCGAGGGATCGCCGCACGCAACCCGCGGCTGCAGGTGGCCCGGTTGAGCTATGCCGGAGCGCAACGCAGCAAGCACATCTTCGAGATATGGCGGGTCGAGGCGTCGACGGCCGGTGCAGCCGGCACCGACTGAGGCCGGCCGTCGGCTCAGCTGCCCTGCACCGAGCTGTCGTCCCGTGCGGCGACCACCAGGTTGACCTGGTGCCGTCCGATCGCGCGCCGGGCGTCCTCGTCGAGCTGGGCGTCGGTGACCAGGGTGTCGACTGCGTCCAGCGTCGCGATCGTGGACAGCCCGACGATGCCCCACTTGCTGTGGTCGGCGACGACGACGACACGTTTGGCGGCATGGATCAGTGCGCGATTGGTCTGCGCTTCTTGCAGATTGGGCGTCGTCAACCCTGCGTCGAGGTCGATGCCGTGCACGCCCAGGATCAGGGTGTCGACGTGCACCGTCCGCAGCATCTCGTTGGCCACCGGTCCGACCAGTGCGTCCGAGGGAGTGCGGACACCGCCGGTGAGCACGACCAGACGGTCCTTCTCCTGCGGGTCGAAGAGCAGATCGGCAACGCGTGGCGAGTTGGTCACCACGGTCAGCCTGGCCACCTCCCGGAGCGCTTGCGCGACGGCATACGCGGTGGTGCCGGCCGAGACGGCGACCGACGAGCCCGGTGAGATGAGACCCGCGGTGGTGCGCGCGATCTCGGTCTTGGCGCCCTGGTGCATCTCGGACTTGGCGGTGAAGCCTGGTTCGTCGGCGCTGCGGTCGGCGCGGGTGGCGCCGCCGTGCACCTTGCGCACCACGCCCCGCCGGGCGAGCGTCTCGATGTCACGGCGGATGGTCATGTCACTGACGTTGAGCTCGGTGACGAGCTCGGACACCCGGATCCCGCCGTGTTCCTCGACGGCGCGCGCGATGAGTTCCTGCCGTTGCCGGGCGAGCATCGCGACCTCCCTTCGGTTCCGCCGTTCGATCATATCCGCACACGATCGAACACCGGAGGTCCACGCGGTCGACGGTGGCCGACCGTCACCGGGTCGGGTCGTGGGTGAGACACTGGCCGCCGATCCGGTTCGAGTGCCACGAAAGAGAGCGCGTACCTTCCATGAGCGAGACCTCGCCCACCAGCCGGCCCAGCGTCCCCACCCCGCGCATCCTGTCCGGCATGCAGCCGACGCACGACTCGCTGCACCTGGGCAACTACCTCGGCGCGCAGGTCAACTGGGTGCGCATGCAGAGCGAGTTCGACGCCTTCTTCTGCGTCGTCGATCAACACGCACTGACGGTCAACCCGGACCCCGCGGATCTGCACATGCGCACCCGAGTGACCGCGGCGCAGTACCTGGCCGGTGGCATCGATCCCGAGGTCTCGACGGTCTTCGTGCAGTCGCACGTGCCCGAGCACTCGCAGCTGGCCTGGATCCTCAACTGCATCACCGGATATGGCGAGGCGGCACGGATGACGCAGTTCAAGGACAAGTCGGCCAGGCGCGGCACCGAGGGCACCAACGTCGGTCTCTTCACCTACCCGATGCTGATGGCGGCGGACATCCTGCTGTATGACGCCACCTCCGTCCCCGTGGGCGAGGACCAGCGGCAGCACCTCGAACTCACCCGCGACCTCGCTCAGCGTTTCAACGCCCGTTACGGCGACACGTTCGTGGTGCCGGGCGGCCACATCCCCGAGGGCACGGCGAAGATCATGTCGCTGCAGGAGCCGACCGCGAAGATGAGCAAGTCGGCCGCCAACCAGAACGGCAACCTGATGATGCTCGACGAGGTCAAGGCCAACACCAAGAAGATCAAGTCGGCCGTCACCGACACCGACAACGAGGTGCGCTACGACGTCGAGGCCAAGCCCGGCATCGCCAACCTGTTGCGCATCCACTCCGCGCTGTCCAACGACTCGATCGAGGCGCTGGTCGAGCGCTACGCCGGTGCCAACAAGTACGGGGCGCTCAAGACCGATGTGGCAGCACTGGTCGCCGACGTGCAGGCGCCCTTCAAGGCCCGCGTCGAGGAACTGCTGGCCGACCCGGCCGAGCTGGACCGGATCCTCGCCCGGGGTGCCGAACGTGCGCGGTCGGTCGCGTCGGTCGTCCTCGAACGTGCCTATGCCGCAGTCGGCTTCATCCCGTCGGCGGCCTCCCGCTGATGAAGACGATCGGCGTCTCGATCCCGATCCCGCAGCCGTTCGCGGACGAATTGCAGAAGGCCAGGGTGCAGGCCGGTGATCCGCTGGCCGAGGCGGTGCCACCGCATGTGACGTTGATGCCGCCGACCCCGGTGGAGCCGGACGCGGAGGGGGCGCTGCGTGACCACCTCGCAGCGGTCGCCGACACCGTGACGCCGTTCCGGATGACGTTGCGCGGGACGGGCACCTTCCGGCCCATCTCGCCGGTGGTGTTCGTCGCGGTCGCCGAGGGCATCGCCAGTTGCGAGCAGTTGGAGCGCGCTGTCCGGTCGGGTCCGGTCGAGCGCGACCTGGCGTTTCCCTACCATCCGCACGTCACCATCGCCCACGGCGTCCCGGAGGCCGCCCTCGACGACGCGTTCGCCGAGTTGTCGTCATACGAGCGCAGTTTCGAGGTGGCCGGCTTCGATCTCTACGAGCACGGAGCCGATCAGGTATGGCGCTCGGTGGCCACCTGGCCACTGGTGAGCGCTTAGGTGAACCTTATTTCGATGTCAAGGTACTTTGCGGCGTAACCTGAAGCCCGTGGCAACCTCAACCGTCTCCAAGCCGCCTCGAGTCCGCACCGGCAAACAGGGAAGCTCGATCTTCCTGAAAACGCTGATGGCTGTGACCGGCATCATTTTCATGCTCTTCGTGATTGCCCACATGTACGGCAATCTCTACAAGCTCTTCGACGGCCACACGGCCTTCAACACCTACTCCGAGCACCTGCGCACCATCGGCGAGCCGATGCTGCCGCGACACGGCTTCCTCACCGTCATGGAAGTCATCCTCGGGATCAGCGTCGTGCTGCACGCCTACGCGGCCTACGTGCTGTGGGGTCGTGCCCGGGCCGCCCGTCCGCAGCGCTACGCCGTGAAGAAGTCGATCGCGCGGTCGTTCTCGAGCAGGTGGATGCGCTGGGGCGGCACCTTCCTGCTGCTCTTCGTGATCTGGCACCTGCTGCAGTTCACGATCGTCAAGTTCAACGTCGGTAGCGGCGGCAACACGACGGCCATCACCCACGATCCCTACGAGCTGACCGTGCACGCGTTCAACGTGTGGTGGGTGACCCTCATCTACGTGCTGGCGATGATCGCCCTCGGCATGCACCTGCGGCACGGCATCTGGAGCGCCGCGCAGACCCTCGGGTTCACCTCGACGGTCCGCGCCCGCACGATCGCCAACGTCGTCGCCGTCGTGGTGGCTCTGATCGTCGCCGTCGGCTTCGTCATCCCGCCGCTCGCCATCGCCTTCGGCGGAATCAAGTAAGGACTGCCAGATGCCTGAACCCATCTCCGAACTGGTCGACAACCTCTACTCGCTCGGCGAGAACATCGAGGACACTCGGGCGCCGAAGGTGCCCATCGACCAGATGTGGACCCAAGCGAAGTTCGACAACAAGCTGGTCAACCCGACCAACCGGCGCAAGCTGTCGGTGATCATCGTCGGCACCGGTCTGGCCGGGGGTGCGGCCGCCGCCACCCTCGGCGAGGCCGGCTACCACGTGAAGTCGTTCTGCTACCAGGACAGCCCGCGCCGGGCGCACTCGGTGGCCGCCCAGGGCGGCATCAACGCCGCCAAGAACTACAACGACGACGGCGACTCGGTCTACCGCCTGTTCTACGACACGGTGAAGGGCGGGGATTACCGCTCGCGCGAGTCCAACTCCTACCGGTTGGCCGAGGTCAGCGCCAACATCATCGACCAGTGTGTCGCCCAGGGTGTGCCCTTCGCGCGTGACTACGGCGGCCTGCTGGACAACCGGTCCTTCGGTGGTGTGCAGGTGGCCCGCACCTTCTACGCCCGCGGGCAGACGGGTCAGCAGCTGCTGATCGGCGCCTACCAGGCGATGGAGCGGCAGGTTGCGGCCGGCACGGTGGAGCAGTTCACCCGCCACGAGATGCTCGAGGTCATCATCGTCGATGGCAAGGCACGCGGCATCATCGCGCGTGACATGGTCACCGGCGAGATCGAGACGCATCTGGCCGACGTCGTGGTGCTGGCCAGCGGCGGCTACGGCAACGTCTTCTTCCTGTCCACCAACGCCATGGGCTGCAACGTCACCGCGAGCTGGCGGGCGCACCGCAAGGGCGCCTACTTCGCCAACCCCTGTTACACGCAGATCCACCCGACCTGCATCCCGGTGTCCGGCGACTACCAGTCCAAGCTGACGCTGATGAGCGAGTCGTTGCGCAACGACGGCCGCATCTGGGTGCCCAAGCGTCGCGAGGACTGCGAGAAGGACCCGCGCGACATACCCGAAGAGGACCGCGACTACTACCTGGAGCGCAAGTACCCCGCGTTCGGCAACCTGGTGCCGCGCGACATCGGTAGCCGCCAGGCCAAGGTCGTGTGCGACGAAGGCCGCGGTGTCGGCCCGAAGGTCGGCGATTTCCGCCGCGGTGTCTACCTCGACTTCGCCTCGGCGATCGAGCGGATGGGTGTCGATGCGGTCAAGGCCAAGTACGGCAACCTCTTCGACATGTACCAGCGGATCACCGGCGAGGACCCCTACAAGGTGCCGATGCGCATCTACCCGGCGGTGCACTACACGATGGGTGGCCTCTGGGTCGACTACAACCTGGAGACCACGATCCCGGGCCTGTTCGCCGCGGGGGAGGCCAACTTCTCTGATCACGGCGCGAACCGGCTGGGTGCGTCCTCGCTGATGCAGTGCCTGTCCGACGGTTACTTCGTGCTGCCCAACACCATCCGTGACTACCTGGCGCAGGGTCCGTTCGAGCCGGTCGCCGAGGACGCCCCCGAGGTGCTGGAGGCACGCAAGTCCGTCGAGGACCGGATCGAGAAGCTGCTGTCCATCGACGGTGAGCGCACGGTCGACTCCTTCCACAAGGAGCTCGGGCAGATCGTGTGGGAATACTGCGGCATGGAACGCAACGACGCCGGCCTGCGCAAGGCGATCGAGCAGATCCGCTCGCTGCGCGAGGAGTTCTGGCGCAACGTCAAGGTGCCCGGTTCGGCGGCGACCCTCAACCAGTCCCTGGAGAAGGCCGGCCGGGTGGCCGACTTCTTCGAGCTGGCGGAGCTGATGTGCATCGACGCCCTGCATCGGACCGAGTCGTGCGGTTGCCATTTCCGTTCCGAGTCGCAGACCGAGGACGGCGAGGCGCTGCGTGACGACGAGAAGTTCGCGTATGTCGCGGCCTGGGAGTTCACCGGTGGCAGCGAGGGCAGCCTGGAGCCGCCCGTGCTGCACAAGGAAGACCTCACCTACAACTTCATCCAGCTGAAGCAGCGGAGCTACAAGTAACATGAACCTGACATTGAAGATCTGGCGCCAGGCCGGGCCCGACGCACAGGGCGAGCTGGTGACCTACCCGGTCAGCGACATCTCCGAGGACATGTCGTTCCTGGAGATGCTCGACGTACTCAACGAACAACTCACCGCCCAGGGCGAGGAGCCGGTGGCATTCGACTCCGACTGCCGTGAGGGCATCTGCGGCATGTGCTCGCTGATGATCAACGGTGAGGCGCACGGGCCGGAGGTCACCACGACCTGCCAGTTGCACATGCGCTCCTTCACCGACGGTGACACGATCACCATCGAGCCGTGGCGCGCTCAGGCGTTCCCGCTGGTGCGTGACCTGATCGTGGACCGGTCGGCGTTCGACCGGGTGATCCAGGCCGGCGGCTACATCTCGGTCAACACCGGCGCCGCGGTCGAGGCCAACAACCTGCAGGTGCAGAAGCACAAGGCGGACCGCGCCTTCGACGCCGCCACCTGCATCAGCTGCGGCGCCTGCGTCGCGGCGTGCCCGAACGCCTCCGGCATGCTCTTCCTGGGCGCCAAGATCACCCACCTGGGTGAGCTGCCGCAGGGCCAGGCCGAACGCGACGCCCGCGTCGTCAAGATGGTCAACCAGCACGATGCGGAGGACTTCGGCGGTTGCCAGAACCTCGGTGAGTGCTCGGCCGCCTGCCCCAAGGAGATCCCGCTGGACGTCATCAGCCAGCTCAACCGCGACTTCCTGAAGGCCAAGAGCTGACCGCAGCCGCAGGTGGCTTCGTCCGCTGCCGCTGGCGGCGGCGTCGTCATACAACGGAGAAGGGCCGGTGCCGGGTTTGCCCGGTGCCGGCCTTTCGCGTGTGCGGGGCCGGGCGTACCGAAGTCTCCCCAGAGGAGGGAAGGGTACGGGTCTGCGGGGCCGGGGTGTACCGAAGTCTCCCCAGGGGAGGGAAGGGTACGGGTCTGCGGGCTGGGGCGTACCGAAGTCTCCCCAGGGGAGGGAAGGGTACGGGTGTGCGTGGTCCGGGCGTACCGAAGTCTCCCCAGGGCAGGGAAGGGTACGGGTCTGCGGGCTGGGGTGTACCGAAGTGTCCCCAGGGCAGGGTTCCGGCCGGCTCAGGCGGGCAGCGCTCCGGAGTAGCCGCTGCCTCCACCAGGAAAGTGCAACCGCCAGTCATCCCGCAGCAACGGCACTGCGACACCGCGGTCGAGGAGAGCGCCGTGGACTCGTTCGACGGTCTGCCCGGGTGTGGTCCAGATATCGGGCGAGATCAAAATGATGAAACGCCACCCGAGGCCCTCGAAGTACTCGCGTCGTCCGATGTCGTTGCCCCAGTGTGCTTGCCGGTCGATGTGCTGTCGGCCGTCATACTCGACGGCCAGTTTGACGTCCTCGTATCCCATGTCGATGCGTCGGAGCAGGTTGCCGTCGTCCGAATGGAAGCGCAGGTCGACGGCCGGCTCCGGCATACCGGACAACACGATCAGCAGGCGCGAGCGCGTCTCCTGCGCGGAGTCGACGTGCGCACGGACCAGTGAGCCGGCCCGCCGTGCCCGTCCGATGCCACTCGCCCGTGATTCCCGAGCGAACGCCCTGAGCTCGGACGGTGTCACCGAAGTTCTCCGCACGAGGGAGTCGCCGAGCACGACCAGGTCGACCAGGTCCGACGTGGCGGCCATGTCGACGAAGGTCTGGACCGGGGCGGTGACCTTGATCCCGCGACGGGTCCACAGCAGTGGTGGCGTGCGATAGCGGTGGATGCGGATACCTGGAAGGTCGCACCGCAATCGATGTGGAACCGCGAGATGTATGTCGGGTGTGTCGGGCGCCGTTGCGCCGTACCAGGTCGTGGCGCTGTGGTGGCTCAGGCCGTAAGCGCCGGGCACCATCTCGAGGGCAGCAGTCGCCCGCATCACCAAGTTCGGGATGACGTTCGCGGAGACGTAGCATCCTCGATACAACTGGCGGAATCCGTTGCTCTGCAACGCTCGTCGGCCGATGCCGTGGCGCAGGCCGGCCGCGCGGCGGAACGGAAGGCGTGGATCGAACTGTTCGGGCATCGTTCCAGGATGGCCGTTGCGCGCCGACGATGCTGAGCGTTGTCCACAGGGTCGGCGAGAGTGCAATGTGCCGATCGCTGCCCTGGGGAGACTTTGGTACGGCGGGGCGGCCGGGGGTGTGCTGAACGCTGCCCTGGGGAGACTTTGGTACGGCGGGGCGGCCGGGGGTGTGCTGAACGCTGCCCTGGGGAGACTTTGGTACGGCGGGGCGGCTGGGGGTGTGCTGAACGCTGCCCTGGGGAGACTTTGGTACGCCAGTCCTCGCCGGTCCCCGGCATCCCCGGCCCCCCGGAACCCCCGGCACGCCCCGCCGAGTGGCCGCCTACCGCGCCACCAGCTCCTGGATCACCGGCGCGTCGGAGCCCGGGCTGAACAGCATCCGCACACCCGTCACCTGCCAGGACGGGTCCACGTCACCGTGCGCGTATGACGCGCCCACCGCCAGCGAGCCGACGGTCGACCAGGTGCCGTCGTGCTGCACCTGCAGCTCACCGGCGCCGGCTGACGCAACGACCGAAACCGACTGCAATGACACCGGATCGGCATACGCGCGGCCGATGTAGGACCCGTCCACTGGTTGCGTCGCCGCCCGGTAGGCCGTGGTCAGGTCGGCGTCGAACGCCTCCGTCGCGCTGCTGCCGTCGGTGGCCGGCAGGTTGGCGGAGACGGGGGTCGTCGCGGACACCGCGAAGTCGCGGATCTTGACCCACTTGCCGCCCGGGTTCAGTGCGGTCGCCCGCAGTCGCACGTACCGTGCCTGCACGGGGGTGTCGAAGCTGTAGCGAACCACCGGTTTGGTGTCGAACTCGCCGGCGGTCGTCCAGTGCTCGCCGTCGGTCGAGTAGTCGAGCGCGGCGTGGTAGATCATGTCTCCCGTCTGGGTGTCACTGTCGGACTGGCGCACCACGACGTTGCCGACCTGCTGCACCGAGCCGAGGTCGACCCGGACATTGCTGCCGACCGAGGGCGCGGCGTTGGACCAGTAGTAGGTCGACGGGTCATCGTCGGTCATCCGGCCGATGGCGTAGCTGGAGTACGTGCCCATCGACGTGCTCGGCGTGCTCGCATACCGCTTCATGTCGAGCGGTTCGGCGCCCAGCCAGTCGACGAACGCCTGGTTCGCCTTCGCGGTGAACGCCTCGAACGCGCCGTCGCCGACGGAGGGGACGATCTGGTCGGGCTGTGTCGTGCCGTTCGCGCCCTGGTCCGGCACGGTCGGCTTCTTGGCGTCGGCGATCGCCCGCTGGGCGGCGAAGTATTCCCGCGTCGCCTTCGCGCCGTCACCGGCATCGACGGCATCCAGCATCGCGATCTCGTGCTGCAACGCCGTGGCCCACAGCGCCGCGGCATCGATCCACGGCTGCGCGTCACTGGCGAAGCCGGGTTGCGCCATACCGCTGAGCGTGCGGGGCAGGGCGGTGATCGCCGCCAGCCGTCGCTGCAGCGCAGTGCTGGTGCTGCCGTCCGCCCGGGCCGCCCAGAACGCGTCGATGTCCTTCGTCAACGCCGGCGCGTGCTCGGTGCCGGCCCGGTAGGGCCATTCCTGGTTGAGGTCGGCGAAGGTGCGCAGCGCCTCGCGGGTGCCGGCATCGGGTCCGGCGAGTTCGTCGAGCACCGCCGACATCGAGGCGTCGGCGTCGTACTTCGGCCCGTTCCAGGTGTAGTCCCCGTAGTTGGCCAACGCCGGCATCGAGGCGTACGGCTCGATCATCGGGTTGGAGGTGAATCCGTCGATGTACTTGTAGAGGTCGGGCGCCCGCCCGGTCAGCGGGTTCAGGAAGAGCCGGCCGCGCTTGCCGTCGTTCACCGGGAAGTTGTCCCAGATGTAGAGGTGGTCGGTGTTGTACGACGTACTCGCCCGCTGCACCGATGCGGCGGTGATCGTGTCCGAGAAGACGCCCTCACCGGTCCATTGCACCCGGACGTCGTCGTTGAGCCGGGCGCCGAACTCGCCCTTGTACGGGTCCGGGCCGGAGCCGTTGTAGTTGGTCGGCACGGTCTGCAGCGGCTCGAGATGGTTCGGCTCGATGTACTCCTTCTCGATCCGGTTCAGGTAGTCGGCCTGTGCGTCGGCCAGCCAGTGCCAGTCGCCGTTGTCGGGGTACTTCTGCTTGTCCGCGTCGCAGTGGAACTTCAGTGGTATGTCGTCCAGTGCGATGTAGAAGGAGCGCACGCCCAGGGCGCGCAACTGGTCGAACTTCTTGATCGTGGCGTCGAAGTCGGACTGGCCGGAGTAGCAGATGTCGTTGCCCGGCGAGAGGGCGAAGGTGAAGTCGACGTGGTTGGTGTTCGCGGCCTTGACCAGTTCCTTCATCCGGTCCAGGGCGGCGCCGCTGTACGGCGTGCGCCACTCGGCGCGCAGCAACTGGTCGTCCTTGGGCGTGTAGATGTAGGTGTTCATCTTGTGCTTGCCGTAGAACGCCATCTGGTCCAGCCGGGCCTGGTGCGACCACGGGATGCCGTAGAACCCCTCGATGGCGCCGCGGATCGACATCAGCGGCCAGTCGCGGATCGTCACACCGGGGACCTGCTTGTGGGTCACCAACTGCCGGAGGGTCTGCGCGGCGTAGAACGTGCCGCGCTGGTCGACGCCGTTGAGCACGACGGTCGGCTTGCCGTCATACCGGCCGCTGGCCAGGACGTAGCCGTCGGCCGCGAGGTCGGCGGCGTCCCGGACGCCCATGGCAGCCATGGCGTCGTCGATCGCGGGATTGGTGGCGCTGGTGCCCAGATAGACCCGCTTGCCACCGCCGGAGGCCGTCTTGGCCACGATCGGATGGCCGCCGGCCGCGGTCACGATCTGTTCGACGAGGGCGACGGTGGGCGCGTCGGCGTTGTCACCGGTGACGATCAGCACCTTGCCGCTGAGCGGGACCGGTGCGCCGGACGCCTCCATCTGCTGGGGCTGCGGGAAGATCTTCGGAAGAGTGGAAGCCGTGGTGGATGCCGGGTGTCCGCCGGCGGCTCGGGCCGGCGAGACAGCGGTGCCGGCCATGCCGAGGGCGACCGCGGCGACCGTGCCGAGGACGGCGGTCTTGCGGTAGGCGGTATGACGTCGTGGGTGGTGCGGGATCGGGCGGGGCGGGAGTGTGGTCACCGTGAAGTTCCTTCCTCAGGGCGTGGTCCAGCAGAGAGGTCTAGACCAACTGCGACCGGATCGACGCTAGCGAACTTCCGGCGACGGTGGTGGCGTGCGGACCGACCGGATCGGGAAGCCGCATCGCCCGGTCAGCAACTGGCAGACGCTGGTGGTCACGCCGCCCCAGGTCGGGATGAAGGAGTCGGTGACGATCGCAATGCGCACGGCACGCACGGTGCCCGTCGCAGTTGTCGATCAGGTGAATGACGGCCTGCCGAACCCGTGAGCGGGTGGTGAAGATCGTGCATTAGCTTGTTGCCATGTCGACCGAGGAGAACGGACCCATCGAGGGGTTCTGGACCGTCATCCCCGCCGGCGGTTCGGGCACCCGGCTGTGGCCGCTGTCGCGCTCGGGTTCGCCGAAATTCCTGCACGACCTCACCGGCTCCGGCTGGTCGCTGCTGCAGGGCACGGTCGACCGGCTCGCTCCCTTGTCCGAGGATCGGCTGCTGATCGCGACAGGCCTGCGGCACGCGCCCGAAGTGCGCCAGCAACTGCCCGAACTCGGCATCGACGCCCTCCTCGTCGAGCCGTCGCCGAGGGAGTCGATGCCGGCCATCGGACTGGCCGCAGCGATCCTCGAGCAGCGCGACCACGACGCGATCATCGGCTCCTTCGCGGCCGACCACGTCATCCGCGACGACGAGTCGTTCCGGGCCAGCGTGCGGGAGGCGGTGGCCGTCGCGCGCACCGGCCGGCTGGTGACGATCGGCATCGAACCCAAGAGCCCCGCCACGGGATTCGGCTACATCAAGCTCGGCAAACCACTCGATGTGGAAGGTGCGCCGAACGCACACGGCGTCGACTCCTTCGTGGAGAAGCCGGACGTCGAGACCGCTCGCTCCTACCTCGCAAGCGGCGAATACCGTTGGAACGCCGGTATGTTCGTCTTCCGGGCAAGCGAGCTGCTGGACATGCTCGACCACTACCAGCCCGGCCTCGCCGGTGATCTGCGCGCCATCGCCGACAACCCGTTGCGGCTGACCGAGCTGTGGCCGCGGCTGACCGAGATCGCCATCGACAAGGCGCTCGCCGAACCCGCCGCCGCGGACGGACGGGTCGCCGTCATCCCCGGCCACTTCGACTGGGACGACGTCGGCGACTTCGACTCGCTCGGCTCACTGCTGACCGGATCCGTCGACGGCGTCAAGGTGCTCGGCAGCGCCGAGGACGTTGTCGCCGAGGACACGACCGGGGTCATCGCGCCCCGGTCCGGCCGTGTCGTGGTGACACTCGGCGTCAAGGACATCATCGTGGTCGACACCCCGGACGCGCTCCTGGTCACCAACCGGGAACGGGCACAGGACGTCAAGAGTGTGGTGCAGCGCCTGAAGGCCGCCGGCCGCGGCGAGCTCACCTGATGGCGCTGCCGCGCTGGGCGCTCGACGGCGGATACCGCGCCGCGATGCGGCCATTGCTCTTCCGCGTCGGCGGGGGAGACGCCGAGACCGCGCACCACCTCACCCTTCGCCGGATGGCGCAACTGGGCGACCACCCCGCCGCCGTACGATCCCTCGCAGCAGCCCTACCGCGACCGGCCGGACCGGTCGAGGTCGCCGGTGTCCGGTTCCCGGGCCGGGTCGGCCTGGCCGCGGGCGTCGACAAGGACGGGCTGGGCGTCAAGGTCTGGGAACACCTGGGATTCGGCCACATCGAACTCGGCACGGTGACCGCGCAGGCGCAGCCGGGCAACCCGCAGCCGCGGTTGTTCCGGCTGCGCGGCAGCGACGCGATCATCAACCGGATGGGTTTCAACAACGATGGTGCCCGAGCCCTGGCCGATCGCCTCGCGGCGGCGGGCCCCCGCGGCATACCGATCGGGGTGAGCATCGGCAAGACCAAGGCGACGCCGGTGGAGGACGCCATCGGCGACTACCTCACCAGCCTCGCACTGCTGGACGAGCACGCGGACTACTTCGCGGTCAACGTCTCCAGCCCCAACACCCCCGGGTTGCGGACGTTGCAGGACAAGGAGCCGCTCGCGGAGCTGCTGGCCGAACTCGTCACCGCGACCGCTGCCCGCTCCCGGACCCCGATCTTCGTCAAGATCGCCCCGGACCTCACCGACGGCGCGATCGACGACGTGCTCGAGGTGGCACAACGCGCGGACGCCAGCGGCATCATCGCCACCAACACCACCCTGTCGCGGGACGGCATCGCCGAGGTGGACCTGCCGCTGGCGGACGAGGCCGGCGGCCTGAGCGGTGCGCCGCTGACCCGCCGGTCGCGGTATGTCGTGCAGCGCATCGCCGAGCGATCGAAGTTGCCGGTCATTGGCGTCGGCGGCGTCATGACCGCCGATGACGGCCGCGCCCTGATCGACGCCGGCGCCTCGCTGGTGCAGATCTACAGCGGGTTCATCTACCGCGGCCCCGCCCTGGTGGCCGAACTCAATCGCGCACTCGCACCCTGACCGGAGCCGTCCGCCCGGTCCGGGTGCCTGATCTGCAGCCCGTCGGCCGCTAACCTGGCCGGATGCTGCACCGGGCCAGGCGGATTCGCGATCTGTTCATCCCGGGTGTCTTCGCACTGCTGATCCTCATCACGCTGATCTGCGTGCTGGCCGGCTGCGGCACCAGCTCCGGCGGGACCAGCCACGCACCGGCCGGCACGCCGGCTGCCACGAGCAGTGTCGGTGCCGGCGGGAGGGACCACCCGGACGACGGACTGCCGACGGTGCGTGCCTCCGACCTGCCCGCCGGGGCGCGCACCACGATGGGCCTGATCGAGGCGGGCGGCCCGTTCCCTTATCACCAGGACGGGACCGTCTTCCAGAACCGTGAGCGGCTGCTGCCGCGCGAATCCGCCGGCTACTACCACGAATACACCGTCCGGACACCGGGCTCCGCCGACCGCGGCGCTCGGCGGATCATCGAGGCGCGCGACGGCACGCTCTACTACACCGCCGACCACTACGACAGCTTCCGGAGGATCGTGCCATGAGCGAACCGGCTGATCTCATCGCTGCCGGCGCCTCCGGCCTGCACCCCAGCGACGACCTCGCCGGCGCGCGCCGTGCGGCTGAGCGCGCGGGGTGGCGCATCGTCGACCTCGACACATCGGCCGGTCAGGACAAGGCCCACTTCCTGCAGGTATGCCGCCAGGCCTTCCAGCTGCCGGACTGGTTCGGCGGCAACTGGGACGCCCTTGCCGACAGCCTCAGCGACGTCCGCGACCGGCCCGGCACTCTCGTGCTGTGGCGCGGCGCCGGCGGACTGGATGCCTCGGTGCGGGAGATCGCCGCCGAGATCTTCGCCGAACGGGCGGACCGGTCGCACGACACGCTGCCCGCGTTCCTGGTGCTGGTCGGCGGGCGCGAGAACACCCGACGTACCATGAACGACTTGTGAGTGAACTTGCCTCTTCGAGTACGGCCGTCGATGCCGCCGCGGCGGTCCTCGCCGAGATCGAGCGGCTGCTCCCGCAACTGACCACCTGGCGTCGCGATCTGCATGCTCACCCGGAGATCGCCCACCGCGAGATCCGCACGACGGCCTTCCTGCGTGACACGCTCACCGCCGCGGACATCGCGATCACGCCGCTGCCCGGCACCGGTCTGATCGCCGACATCGGAGCCGACCACCCCGCACGCCGGATCGCGCTGCGCGCCGACCTGGACGCGCTGCCGGTGCCCGAGCGCAGCGGCCTGCCCTTCCGGTCGACCGTCGACGGCGTGTGCCACGCCTGCGGCCACGACGTGCACACCACCGTCGTGCTCGGCGCCGCGCTGGCGCTGAAGACGATCGAGTCGACGCTGGCCGGACGTGGGCTGGCGGTGCGGTGCATCTTCCAGCCCGCCGAGGAGGTCATGCCCGGTGGGGCGCACGACGTGCTGGACTTCGGAGCGATGAACGGTGTCGATCGGGCCCTGGCCGTGCACTGCGACCCCAGCATCGACGCCGGCACGGTCGGCCTCACCGTCGGACCGATCACCGCCGCCTGCGACGCTGTCGACATCACCCTGACCGGCCCGGGTGGCCACACCTCCCGCCCGCACCTTTCGGCCGACCTGACCTTCGCGCTCGGCAAGGTGCTCACCGAGGTGCCTGCCGTCCTGAGCCGACGATTGGACCCCAGGTCCGGCGTCGCGCTGGTCTGGGGCCGGGTCGAGGCCGGCAACGCGGCGAACGTCATCCCGGCGAGCGGCCACCTGCTGGGCACCCTGCGGATGCTCGACGCCGACGAGTGGAAGCGGGTGGACGGACTGGTCGAGCAGATCGTCCAGGACATCGTGGCGCCCTACCAGGTCGCGGCCCAGGTGCGTCACATCCGCGGAGTCCCACCGGTGGTCAACGACGCCGGCGCGGTCGCGGCGCTCGCGGCCGCGGTCCGGCGCGCGGAAGGGGAGCGCAGCGTTGTACCGACCCGGCAATCACTGGGTGGCGAGGACTTCTCCTGGCTGCTCCAGGCGGCGCCCGGCGCGCTGGCCCGGCTGGGCACCCGCACCCCCGGCGGGGCGACCTACGAACTGCACCAGGGCGATCTGGTCATCGACGAGTCGGCCATCGGCATCGGCGCCCGGACACTGGCCCTAGCAGCTCTGAGCGACACATGAGGGATTGCCGCAGATAACAGTTCGGTCGCAGAACGTGGATACGTGGTGTCGGTCACCACCGGCCCGCTAGGCTGCCGACCTGCCCGACTCGCCGAGTGAGTCGACCCCGGGGGGTCCGTCATACGCCTCAGGCACCCGCAGCCGCGGAGCAGGCATCCAGACTTTCGCCCGTCGAAAGTTGCATCACGAAAAGGAGACACCGTGCGTTCGGTGATGAAGATCGCGGCCGTTACGGCCGTTGCAGCGATGGCGTTGGCCGGCTGCGGTAGCAAACCGGCAAGCAACAGCTCGACCAGCGCGGCCGGCGGTGCGACGGGGGGCACGACCGGCAAGGCGACCGGCAAGAAGCTCAGCGCGTGCATGGTGCTCGACACCGGCGGTGTGGACGACAAGTCGTTCAACGAGAACTCCTGGGCCGGTATGCAGGCAGCGGCCAAGGCCAACCCGAACATCTCGGTCAAGTACGTCCCGTCCAACTCGGGCAGCGACTACACCCCGAACCTCACCAAGTACGCCCAAGGCGGCTGTGACACGGTCATCGCCGTCGGTGGCCTCATGGGTGACGCGCTGAAGAAGGCCGCCCAGCAGTTCCCGAAGGTGCACTTCGCGGAGATCGACAACGGCAACCAGAACGCCTCGAACATCTACGGCATCGAGTACAACACCGCCCAGGCAGGCTTCCTGGCCGGTTACCTCGCCGCCGGTATGACGAAGTCGGGCACGGTCGGCACCTGGGGTGGCCTGTCCATCCCGCCGGTGACCATCTACATGGACGGCTTCTGGGAGGGCGTCCAGTACTACAACAAGGCCAAGGGCAAGAGCGTCAAGGTGCTCGGCTGGAACGAGAAGAACCAGAAGGGCGGCACCTTCTCCGGTTCGTTCACCGACCAGAACAAGGGCAAGTCGATCACCCAGGCGATGGTCAGCCAGGGCGCCGACATCGTTTTCCCGGTCGCGGGCGCGTCGGGCCTGGGCGCCGGCGCTGCCGCGCAGGCCTCCGGCGGCAAGCTCAACCTGATCTGGGTCGACACCGACGGCTGCGAGAGCGCCGCCAACTACTGCAAGTACTTCATCTCCAGCGCCACCAAGAACCTCGCCGGTGGTGTGGAGGCCTACCTGAAGAAGGCGGCCGACGGCACCTTCCCGACCGGCAACTACGTCGGCACCCTGAAGAACGACGGTGTCGGCATCTCGCCGTACCACAACTTCGACTCCAAGGTGCCCAGCGAGTTGAAGAAGGAGATCGACCAGGTCAAGGCCGACATCGTCTCCGGCAAGATCACGATCACCTCGCCCAGCCAGCCGAAGTGATGGGCTGGTTGTAGCAACCTGAGTTAGCAGCGGAACGGGGTGGGGGGGGGGCGCGGCCCCCCACCCCCCCCCCCCCCGCAACAAAACCCCCTTGGCCCCCCGCAGCACCATCACGAGGGGCGCGCACACCACATCGAGGTGGGGTACCCCCACCACACCCAACACCACAGGGGTGTACGAC
>NZ_JBQCGS010000060.1:0-46806 GCF_051955415.1 Flexivirga sp. | reverse complement strand
ACCAGTGACGGCCGGATACGGCCGTCACTGGTGCATGACGCCGTCAGTGTCGGGGGTCATGCGACGGCTGCGAGCCTGCGAGCGCCGGAGCGGCCCGACCTGCGAGGAGCGCGCGAAAGGAAACCGCGCGGCGACGACCAGGGCGGGCACCGACGGCTGCGAGCCTGCGAGCGCCGGAGCGGCCCGACCTGCGAGGAGCGCGCGAAAAGATTCAGTACAACGCGGACATCAGGGCGGTGCGGGCCTTCTTGACGCGATCGTCGGTCGGGCCGACGACGTCGAAGAGCTGCACGAGATGCTCCCGGGCGGCGTTCCGCTCGTCGCCGGTGGTGGCCTTGACCAGGTCGATCAAGCGCGCGAACGCGTCCTCGACGTGGCCGCCGAGGACATCCAGGTCGGCGACCATCGTCTGCTTCTCGACATCGGTGGGCGCTGCTGCCGCCTGGTCGCGCGCCGTGTTGAGATCGACGCCGGCCGTCCGCTTCAGCAGCCGGACCTGGCCGAGACCGAGCCGGGCCTCGTCGTCGGCCGGGTTGTCCTTGAGTGCCTGCTCGTATGCCGCACTCGCCGCATCGTAGTCACCCTGCTCGATGGCGTCGAACGCACGCTGGTGGGTCTCCGGCAGCTCCGGTTCGGCCTCGTCCGTGTCCGCTCCGGAGTCCGGCGCCGCGTCCAGCCGGCCGGTCACGCCGTTGGCGGCCGCCGCCTCGAGCACCTTGTCCAGCACCTGGCGGATCGCATCGGCCGGCTGGTCACCGACATACAGGGGCACCGGCTGGCCGGCGAGGATGGCCAGGACCATCGGCACCTGCTGGACCTGGAGCGCCTGCCGGATTTGCAGCGACACGTCGATGTCGACGGTGGCCAGCTGCAGACGGCCGGCATACGAACGCACCTCCTGCGCCAGGGCGTCGAGGTGCTTCTTGCTGTCGGGCCGGCTGCCGGACCACAGCGCGACGATGACCGGCACGCGAGCGGACGTCTGCATCGCATCCGCGAAGGTGGCGTCGTCGACCGCAATCACCAGATTGTCGTGGGCACCGGCACCGCCGGCGGCGGAAGTGCCCGCAGCGGGCGCCGACGGACGCGCAAGGGCGGACAGATCGACGGCACCGCGCAGCGACGCGGGAGTGATGGGCTGGTCAGTCATGTGCCCATTCTTACCCGTCGGCCGAGCGGCCGGCCGGTCGCCCTCGATCGATCGGAGCGCCGCGCACCATGCGGATCTCGTCGCACTCCAGCGTCTCGTCGCGTTTGGTCCCGCCGTCCGGCGCGAAGCCGAGTTTGCGGTAGAACGCGATGGCCCGGGCGTTCTGTCGCACCACCCACAGGTATGCCGGGCGATCGCCCAGCGTCGCCTCGACGAGTTGCCGCGCGACGCCCGTGCCGTGGAAGTCACCGAGCACATTGAGCACACCAAGCTCCTGTTTCAGCGGTGCGTCCTCGTCGCGCGCAGCACCGACAATGCAGAACCCGGCGATACGACCGCTCGGCGTATGCCTGCCGAGACGCGACCGGAAGAGCACACCGTCGATGACACCGCCGGCCTCGCTCTCCCGTGCGCTGGCGACCCCAATGCTCTTGCGCCAGCGTGCTACTCGCGGTTCGAGTTGCATACCGTCCAGATAGTTCTGCGAGAGCATCCCGGCATACGTGTCACGCCATACCTGCATGTGCAGGGCCGCGAGCTCGCGCGCGTCGGCGTCGGTGGGCGGCTCGATCCGGAAGAGCTGGCTCACTGCTGGGACTGGAGCCGCTCCTCGATGCGCTGCACCTTCTCGGTGAGCTGGCCGGTGAACCCGGCGCGCATGTCGGCCTTGAGCACCAGGCTCACCCGCGGGCTCGTGGCGGCGACGGCCTCGCACGCGGCCTTCACGACGGCCAGGCATTCGTCCCACTCGCCCTCGATGGTGGTGAACATCGAGGTCGTCTCGTGGGGTAGTCCGGACTCGCGCACCACCCGCACTGCTTCGGCGACGGCTGCGCTCACCGAGCCGTCGGGGTCGTCGGTGGTGCCGGGGGCGATGGAGAAGGCGAAGAGCATGGTCCCAGGCTATGGGGCGACGTCCGCGGACTCGATCCGGGGCGCGATCGAGGCCAGGTAGCCGTGCACGGACGGTATGGCGGCCGCGCCCTCTCCGCTGGCCGAGGCGACGCGCTTCATCGACCCGGCCCGGATGTCCCCTGCGGCGAAGATGCCGGGCACCGTGGTCTCCAGCGGCTCCGGCGGACAGTCGTCCCGCCAGGACTCGCGCGGGACGTCGCGTCCGGTGAGCACGAATCCCTTGGCGTCCTGGGCGATTTCGCGGGGAAGCCAATCGCAGCACGGGTCCGCGCCGAGCAACAGGAAGAGTCCGCCGCACGGCTTCTGCAGCTCGGCACCGGTGCGGTTGTCGCGCAGGGTGACCCATTCCAGCCGGGTCGCTCCCCCGGCGTCGACGACCTCGCAGCACGGCTTGACGCCGATCCGCGGGTTGATCTCGATCTCCCGGATGAGGTAATCCGACATGGTCTCCGACAGGTCCGGCCGGCGGATGACGATCTTGACGGACCGGGCGAAGCGGGACAGGTGGACGGCTGCCTGGCCGGCCGAGTTGCCGCCCCCGACGACCACGACGTCCTTGCCGACACATTCGCGCGCGGAGCTGGTCGCTGCGCCGTAGTGGACGCCGAGGCCGACGAACTTCTCGATCTGCTCGACGCCGATGCGCCGGTAGGCGACGCCGGCGGCGATGATGAGCGTGCGGGCGCGCACCACCCGGTCGTCCAACCGCAATGCGTGCGTGCCACCGGTCTCGGTGGCCAGGTCCATGCCGACGACGGGGCGTGCCGAATAGAGCTTCGCGCCGAACCGCGCCGCCTGGGCCCGCGCGCGCTGCGCCAGTCGCATCCCGGAGATGCCACGCGGGAAGCCCAGGTAGTTGCGGATCATCGAACTCGTGCCCGCCTGCCCGCCGATCGCCTCGGAGTCGAACACGACCGTCGACAGGCCCTCGGAGGCGCCATACACGGCGGCGGCGAGGCCCGCGGGCCCGGCGCCGATGATCGCCAGATCGAAGACGTCGTCCTCCTCGAAGTCCTCGAATGCATAGAAACGGCGGCCGATCTCGGCGATCGTGGGCCGGACCAGGGTGTCGGTCAGCGGCGAGGCGAGCACCGGATAGGTCGGTGAGCCGTCGGGCCATTCGACGTCGTCCAGGATCGCCTGCGCCACCTCCGACTCCGGCAGGTAGTTGCGGGCGGGGATACCGAGCCGATCCAGGAAGTCGCGCAACCGGCCGGCTTCGGAGTTTCCCGGGGGCGAGATCAGCTGCACCGCCTCGAAGACCGGCTTGCTCGCACTCCATCCCCAGTCGGACAGCAGCTCGGTCACCGCGGTGTGGAACTCCTCGTCCCGCTCACCACGGGGTATGACGAGGCCCGCCTCGATCCGGCCGTCGACCTGCGCCTCCCGCACCGGCTCGCGGTTGACCCGGAACTCCTGGTGGCCGTAGACGAGTGCCCGCTTGGTGACGGCGCTGACCGCGTGCAGACAGTCCATGGTCACCAACCCGGGGGCATCCGGCTGGTTGAACTCCACGACGAACAGGGCGACCTCGACGTGCTGTGCGATGAGCGACTGGACGAGCGCCATCGCAGGTCCGAGCCCCCGGGCGAACTCGATCCGGTAGTCGCCCGCGTATCGGGTGAACTCGCGCTGCAGCTGCTCGGCATGACCGTCACCGACCAGCACGATGGCGGGCTGAAGTTGCTTCACCCCGCGAGTGTATGCCGGGCGACGTGGTGCCACGCCGCCGCAAACATCGCTACTGTCGTCACTTTCTCGTCCAGCGAAGCCGGTTCGGACGAGAAAGTAACGACAGTAGTCAGTTGTTCGTGGAGCGTCAGGAACGTGCCTGCGAATCGAGTTCGATCCGCTGCGGCACCCGCACGATGAGTGCGTCACCCTGGCCACCCCCACCGCACAGCCCGGCCGCACCGACACCGCCGCCGCGGCGCTGCAGCTCCAAGGCCAGGTGCAGCACGAGTCGGGCACCCGACATACCGATCGGGTGGCCCATCGCGATGGCGCCGCCGTTGACGTTGACGATCTCGGGGTCGACTCCGAGTTCGCGGGTCGACACGATGCCGACCGCGGCGAACGCCTCGTTGATCTCCACCAGGTCCAGGTCGGCCGCCGTGATGCCCTCCTTGGCGCACGCCGCGTTGATCGCGTGAGCCGGCTGCGACTGCAGCGAGGAGTCCGGGCCGGCGACGACGCCGTGTGCACCGACCTCGGCCAGCCACTCGAGGCCGAGCGCGTCGGCCTTGGCCTTGCTCATCACCACGACCGCGCACGCACCGTCCGAGATCGGCGAACTGGAGCCGGCCGTGATGGTGCCGTCCTTGGCGAATGCCGGGCGCAGCCCGGACAGGCTCTCGGCCGTGGTCTCCGGGCGGATGCCTTCGTCGTTCTTGAACTCGATCGGGTCGCCCTTGCGCTGTGGGATCTGCACGGTGACGACCTCGTTGTCGAAGATGCCGTCCTTCCAGCCGCGTGCGGCGAGTTGGTGGCTGCGCGCGCCGAACGCGTCCTGTTCCTCGCGGCTGACCTGCTGCTCGCCGGTGTTGGCCTGCTCGGTGAGGGCGCCCATCGCCTGATCGGTGAAGGCGTCCCACAGGCCGTCATGCGCCATGTGGTCCTTCATCGTGACGTCGCCGTACTTGAAACCGCCTCGGCTGCCCGGCAGCAGGTGCGGCGCCTGGCTCATCGACTCCTGGCCGCCGGCGACCACGACCTCGAACTCACCGGCGCGGATCAGCTGCGCTGCCAGCGCGATGGCGTCCAGCCCCGACAGGCAGACCTTGTTGATGGTCAGCGACGGAACATTCATCGGGATGCCGGCCTTCGCCGCCGCCTGGCGGGCCGGCAGCTGTCCGGCGCCGGCGGTGAGCACCTGGCCCATGATCACGTAGTCGACCTGGTCGCCGGCCACGCCGGCCCGGTCCAGTGCGCCCTTGATGGCGAAGCCACCCAGCTCGGCGCCGGAGAAGCCGGACAGGGACCCCTGCAGCTTGCCCATCGGCGTGCGTGCGCCGGCGACGATGACGGCGGTGTTGTTGTCAGACGAAGTCATACCGTCCACTGTAATCGCGCCGGATCAGCGCCTCACCGGGAGACGTACGCGCTGGTGGTGGTGTTCGCGCCGCAGGCGAGCAGCGTCACCACCGCATCGCCGTTGGCGTTGTTGGCGCGGGTCAGCGTCACCTGCTGGGTCGAGATGCCGGGTGCCGCCTGCCAGCTGGCCGGACTGGGCGCCGACCACTCGGTGTTCGCCGGGCCGGCGACCGAGACGATGGTGACCTGGCGCGCGCTGCTCTCGTAGTTCTGCGTGGAGAACGTCAGCGTGACGGTCTTGCCGTTCACGGTCTTCACGCCAACACCGGTGATGTCGACGACGCACACATCGGCGGTGACCGAAGCGCGCGCGGCCGGCGCGGACGCCGCGAACGCGACCACCGGGAGCGACCAGGCCGCACCCTTGGCCACGGCGCGCCGGGAAACGGGTGGGACGGATGTGTGAGTCATGGTTCTCCCCTGTCTGTGCTCCCTACCGATGAGGGGACATTAGGGCGGAAAACCGTCGCTCCCGGCCGTCACGGCTGCTCATTTCGAAGCGGAAACGGCCCTGGAATAAAGGAGTCCGCAGCAGCGATCCGTGCTCGGGCCTCGGCCCGGACCGGTGCGGCTCAGTGCCAGGATCCGCGCGGGGGTCGTCGCTCACGGGCGGCCCAGCAGGCGGTGTGCCAGTGCCGCCGGTCGGTCACGTCACCGAGTCCGTCGTCCGGCCACACGACCACGTGCGCGACCGTCGAGGCCAACGACTGCTGGCAGCCCGGACACACGTAACTGCGCCCCGCGGTGTTGCCGCGCACTGGCCGCACCACGTAGGACCTGCCGTCATACGACTCACGGCGTATGCCGCTCTCCAGCACGCGCGACACGTCGGGCCGCCGGTCAGGTGCCCCTGACCGGCGGTCCGGACGGCGGTTGCGGCGCGGCACGGTGACTGCCGGTCAGCCGAGGAACGGCAGGTCGCGCGCGGCGTGCTCCAGCAGGAGCGGGTTCGGCACCACGGAGGGGTCGATCGCCGACTGCTCGATCAGACCCGCGGCGACGACGTCAGCACCCAGCTCGTCCAGGATGGCAAACAGCCCGCGCGGATACCCGCAGCCGGCAGTCATCGCGGTGTCGATGTCCTGCGCCGTCGCGTACCCGGCGTCGACCATGGCGACGGCGTCGTTCAGGTGCTGGAAGAGCAGTGCGTCGACCACCAGCCCCGGGCGGGCGGGACCGGCGACGGCGACGAAGCCGGCCGCGGTCAGCGTCGCCCGGACCAGCGCCGCGTGCTGCGCGGACAGCCCCAGCGGGAGACCGAACTCCGCCACCTGCCCGGCCTTGGTCTCCTGGTGCACGCGCAGCGGCAGGACCGCCGCGTCGTCGTCCAGCACCCCGGCGACGGCGAACTCACTGGCTTCGTCGGCGGCGAGCACCACGGTGCGCGCGTCGAGCACCTCCGCGACCTCGGCGAACCAGTTGCCGGGCGCCGCGCCATGGCAGCACTCGCACTCCGTCGGGTCCGCGCTCTCCTCATCGATCATGCAGTCGCCGGCATTGCAGTCGGCGCAGTCGGCCTCGTCGCCACCCACGAGCACCACCAGCGGGCTGCCGGCCAGCTGTTGGACGTCCGCCTTCGGGTCGTCGATCGTCGTCACGGTGATGCCGGCCCGGGCGAACGCCTCGGCCAGCTGGGCGGCCTGCTCCCCCGTGCCGACGACTGCCGCCGCCGTCGTCATCGCGTCGGTGCCGGCGTCCTCCTCGGCGCCGGCATCGGCGGCGTAGTCGTAGAAGCCGCGACCGGTCTTGCGTCCCAGCCGGCCGGCGAGCACCAGCTGCCGCAGCAGCGAAGGGGACGCATCGGAGGCGCGCTTGGTCGCGTCATACATGACGTCGCACACCTCCTTGACGACATCGAGGCCGACGAGGTCGCACAGCGTCAGCGGGCCCATCGGCAGGCCGATGCCGACCCGGCCCGCGTTGTCCAGGTCGGTCCGGCTGACCGTGCCGGTCTGGTAGAGCGCGATGGCGCGGGCCAGGTAGGGGATCAGCAGCGCGTTGGCGACGAACCCCGCGCGGTCACCCACGACGACCGGCTTCTTGCCCAGCTGCAGGGCGAGTTCACGGACGGTGTCGGCGACGGCGTCGTCCAGCAGGACGGTCCTGATGACCTCGACCAGCTGCAACACCGGTGCGGGGTTGAAGAAGTGCATGCCGACGACACGTCCGGGGTGCCGGGTCCCGGCCGCGATCTCGGTCAGGGACAGGCTGGAGGTGTTGGAGGCCAGGATCGCGTCGGAGCGCACGATGTCGTCCAGGGCACTGAAGATCGAGTGCTTGATCTCCATCCGCTCGGGCACCGCCTCGATGACCAGGTCGGCGTCCACCAGATCCTTCAGCTCGGCGGTGAAGGTGATCCGCTCCAGGGTCGCCTCCCGGTCCGCCTCGGCCAGCTTGCCCTTGCTGACGGCGCGGTCCAGCGACGTGGTGACGAATCCCCGTCCGCGCTCGGCGAGCTCCGGGGTGCCCTCCACGGCATACACCGCGAACTCCGCCTTGGCGAAAACCTCCACGATGCCGGCGCCCATGGTGCCGAGCCCGATGACCGCGACCTTCTTGATGACAGGATCCATGCGGTCAGTGTCTCAGGGGTGGCCGGGCCGGCGTCCGGGGTCCCCGACGGCCAACCACTACGCTGGGTCGCCGTGCGCGTTGTGATTGCCCGGTGCAGTGTCGACTACGTCGGCCGCCTGACCGCCCACCTGCCCCTCGCCACCCGGCTGCTGATGGTCAAGGCGGACGGCTCGGTGCTGATCCACAGTGACGGCGGCTCCTACAAGCCGCTGAACTGGATGTCACCGCCGTGCGCGATGGCCGAGATCGCCCCGACCGCGGACGAGGCCGAGGAGGGCGTGGCACACGTCTGGTCGGTGCAGCACGCCAAGTCCGAGGACCGGTTGCACGTGCGCATCCACGAGATCCTGCACGACTCCAGCCACGAGCTGGGGATCGATCCGGGCCTGATCAAGGACGGCGTCGAAGCCCAACTGCAGGCGCTGCTCGCCGAGAACATCGGCACGCTCGGTGACGGGTACTCACTGATCCGTCGCGAATACATGACTGCCATCGGACCGGTCGACATCATGTGCCGGGACGCGAACGGCGCGACGGTCGCCGTCGAACTCAAGCGCCGCGGCGACATCGACGGCGTCGAGCAGCTGACCCGTTACCTGGAGCTGCTCAACCGCGATCCCCACCTCGCACCGGTCACCGGTGTGTTCGCCGCGCAGCTGATCAAGCCGCAGGCCCGGGTGCTGGCCGAGGATCGCGGGATCCGTTGCGTCACCTTGGATTACGAGGCCCTCAAGGGCATGGACGACGCCGACTCCCGGCTCTTCTAGCACGATGGCGGTCATGTCCGGCTCCCCCGCTCCGTCGGGTATGACGCGCGCCGCCATCGCCGCACCCAACGCGCTGGCCGCGCAGGCCGGCATCGACGTGGTGGCGATGGGCGGGACCGCCGTCGATGCCGCGATCGCGGCCCACACGGTCACCTACGTGACCGAGCCGGGGATCGTCAGCGCGCTGGGCGGCGCCTTCGTCAACGTCTGGCCGGCCGACGGGGAGCCGGAGGTCATCGACGGCAACTGCGAGATGCCCGGCCGCACCGCGACGCCCGACCGGTTCGGTGGCGGGCTGCGCGCCATACGGCTGGACTACGGGGGCGGCATCACCATCAACGCCGGTCCCGGATCGGCTGCAACACCAGGGTCTTTCGCGGCATACGGGTTGGCGCACGAGCGGTACGGCCGGGCGTCCTGGGCCGACATCCTCGCGCCGGCGATCTCAGCAGCCCGCGAGGGATTCGTGCTCGGCCAGGCGGCCGGGCACTACCTGCAGCTGACCGGCCGGCAGCTGTGGTCCTTCGATGAACAGACGAGGGCGCAGCACTTCGACGGCGAGGCACCCGCCGCCCCAGGCACCCGGATGACCAACCCGAATCTGGCCCGCACGCTGGAAACCGTTGCCACCGAGGGGGTTTCGGAGCTCTATACCGGATCCATCGGCGCGGCCATCGCCGACCATCTGGCCGCCACCGGTGGGCTCATCGGTCGCGCCGACCTGGCCGCCTACCGGCCGGTCAGCCGGCCGGCCAGCCGCGCACGCGTCGGAGACTGGGACGTCGCGCTCAATCCGCCGCCGTCCATCGGTGGCCCGGTGCTGACCGCGATGCTGCGCCTGATCGCCGAGCGCGGTCTGGGCGCCGACACCCTGGTGGACATCCAGCGCACGGTGCTCGGCTATCGGGCCGAGCACCTGGACCGGGCGGCCGACCTGCGTGCCGCAGGCGCCGAGCTCTTGCTGACGCTGGAGACCACCGGCCTGGAGTCGTTGCCCACCAGCACGGACACCGCGCACGTGTCGGTGGTCGACAGCGACGGGAACGCCTGCGCCATCACGACTTCCGCGGGCTACTCCTCCGGGGTCACCGTTCCGGGCACCGGACTGGTGCTCAACAACTGCCTCGGCGAGCCGGAGCTCAACCGGCTCGGCCTGCACGCGCTGGCGCCGGGCACCCGGCTGGCCTCCAACATGGCACCGGTGACCGCGCGCAGCGCCTCGGGCGTCACGCTGGCCATCGGCACGCCCGGCGCCGACCGCATCACCACCGCCCTGGCCCAGGTGATCGGCCGGCACTGCCTGCACGGCGCGGACCTCTCCGCCGCGATCGACGCGCCACGACTGCACGTGGAGCTGACGGACGACGTCGTGCGGGCGCACTACGAGACGGACGACGCACTGGCCCAAGGAGTCGCCCGGGCGGGCGCGGTCGCGGTCCCGCACGACTCACTGGACATGTACTTCGGTGGCGTCGGGGCGGCATACGGCACCGACGCCGGTGAACTCGGCGCCGCAGCGGACCCGCGCCGGGCCGCGGCCACGGCGGTCAGCTGAGCGCCGGTCTCAGACCGGCAGGATGACCGGTTGCGGGAGCAGCTGTCGCGACAACGGGATCACCCGGTGCAGGCCGGTCGCCCGCATCAACCGCTCCAGGCGCATCGACGCGTCGGCCAGCACCAGCCGGCGGTCGGCGCGCAGCGCGCGATGGTGTGCACCCACGATGACGCCCAGGCCGGTCGCGTCACCGATCTCGGCCTCGCCGAGATGCACCACCAGATCACCGATGCCACTGTCGATGGCCTCGCCGAAAGCCACCCGGACATCGGCCACCGTGTGCACATTGAGCTCGCCGGTGACGGATATCTCCGTCCCCCGTCGAAGCACGTCGATCCTTGCCTGGTCTCCGAACCGCGTCATCGTTCCGCCACCTTCCCCGTCAGGGTGTCTGAACGTCTTCCTGAACCGCTCGCAGTCGCGGCTCACGCATTCATTGACGCACGACGACGCGGCATTGTTGTCCAGGATCCGGTCACGTTTTGATAACCGGTGTCACGATCGGGGCACGTCGGCCGATGTGAGCGGTCCGTCACGAGGCTGCCACGATGGGCCCATGGTCATCCTCAGCCGCATCTACACCCGCACCGGCGATGCCGGCACGACAGCTCTCGGGGACTTCAGCCGCACCGGCAAGAACGACCCGCGGCTGACCGCCTACGCCGACACCGACGAGACGGGCAGCGTCATCGGGCTCGCCGTCGCCGCCGGCGCACTGCGGGAGGATCTGGTGACCATGCTGCACCGCATCCAGAACGAACTCTTCGACGTGGGTGCCGACCTGTGCACGCCGCTGGTGGCCGACCCGGAGTTCCCGCCGCTGCGCGTGAAGCAGCCGTGGATCGACGACCTGGAGGCCGACTGCGACCGGCTCGGCGACGAGTTGGAGACGTTGCGGTCCTTCATCCTGCCCGGCGGCACCGTGGGCTCGGCGCACCTGCACGTCGCGCGGACCGTCGCGCGTCGCGCCGAGCGAGCCGCCTGGCTGGCGATCGAGACGTATGGCGAGACCGAGGCACCGGCCGGCAGCCCGAAGGGCACCGGTGGCGTCAATCCGCTCACGGCGCAATACCTCAACCGGCTGTCCGACCTGCTCTTCCTGGCCGCTCGGGTCGCCAACCTGCCCGGCGGTGACGTGCTCTGGCAGCCCGGTGGCGGCCGCGAGGAGCGTCAGCAGCGGTAGGCCATCCGTGGCGTCATACCGCCGACCAGCACAGTTGGCGCCGACTGGCACAGCTACCGGGGTGCCTGTCGGCGGGAAGTGTGCGAGTCGACGTGGGACCTGTGGACAACGACCACGACCACCGGCGAGCCGCCACGATCGAGGCATGCGCGATGACGTCGAGCGGCTACGACCACAGGAAATCCTGAGCTCCGCGGAGCTGCAAAGACGTGGCATGCAACCGTGGGAGGAGGCACGCCGAGCCGATCCACGGCTCGCCCGGGTGCGCCGCGGCGGCTATGTCGCTGCCGAGCGATGGTCGGAGCTGGACGACGCGAACCGCTTCCGGGGCTTGGTGCTCAGCACCTACCACGCCATGTTCACCGAGCCCGCCCCGATCGCCTGTCGCCACGCCGCCGCGGTGCTGCACGAGCTCCCGGTCCTGGGTGGCTGGGCGCCGCGGATCGATGTGCTGGTGACGACTGCAGGCGGACACACCGGATTGATCCGGCGGCATCGGGTTGCCGACCTGCCGGCGCCCGCGGAGTCCCACGGACTCCCCGTCACGCCGGTCCCGCGCACTGTCGTGGACCTCGCGCGGGTCGGGACGCTGGCGCAGGGGCTGGTCGTGGCTGATGCTGCACTGCACGCCGGCAAATGCACGCTGGCCGAACTCGACGAGGAGGTCGCCAGGCTCCCCCGCGGCGCGCGAGGGAAGCGTCGCGCCGCGATCGCCATACATCTCGCGGACGGGCGCTCGGAGTCGCCCGGTGAGTCGCTCAGCCGCGCGCGCATGTACGAGCTCGGCCTCGCGCAACCGGATCTGCAGGTCAAGCTCGAGGACGACGGTGGCTGCTTCGGCTATGCCGACTTCGGTTGGCCCGGACTGGTCGGCGAATTCGACGGCACGATCAAGTACATCTCGCCGGACGTGCTCTGGAAGGAGAAGCGCCGGGAGGGTCGCATCAGGCGTACCGGCCTCGGGGTCGAGCGCTGGCTATGGCGGGAGGCATGGCAGGGCGCACCACTACGTCGGATTCTGTATGCCGCGGGCGTGCGCCCGGCAGCAGATGCCGCATGGCGCCGGTGGGACCCGGTCGCTCAGCCACGACGTCCGCGATTCGCCGACCGGCACAGTTGACGACGAGTCGCACACTTCCCGCCGAGTGGCACATGTGTAGGAGTGCCACCCGGCGGGAAGTGTGCCAGTCGGCGGCGAGAGGGGGCGAGGTGCCGCTAGGCCACGTTGGCGTTGAGCCCGGGCGGAGCCGACTCGGACCAGGAACGCAACGCGGTGTAGTCGCCCGGCGCGATCGCGATCAGGAAACGTTCGGTGCCGAGGGTGCACTCGACCTGGACCGGGTCGACGATGGCGATCGGCCTGTTGCGGGTCAGCGGGGTGGGCGCACCGAGATCGAGCTCGCCGCGGCGCCATACGGCACGGGGGCGCAGGCCCACCCCGATGACGGAGTAGAGCTGCACACTGTCGGTGCTGAAGCGGGTCATGGCCAGCTTCCAGCCCTCGCGGCGCTGCACGGCCACCATGGCCAGCGGCTCACCGCGGGCGATCAGCCGGCGACGCACCACCAGGGAGCCCAGCCCGAGCACGATCAACAGGGCCAGGCACGCGAGACCGACTGCTGCCCAGTCGATCGTCGCGATCATCCGTGCTCCTTCAGGCTCCGAGGCCGGCGGCGTCGACGCGCTCGGCGACGAGCGTGACCTTGTCGTTGTCGACCGACATGAAGCCGCCGTCGATGGTGACCGTCTCGCGCTGTCCGTCGACCGGGTCGACCAGGACGTCACCGTTGCCGAGCACCGCGAGCATCGGCTCGTGACCGGGCAGGATGCCGATCTCACCCTCGACGGTGCGGGCGGACAGCTGGCGTGCGTCACCCGACCACACGATGCGGTCCGGGGCGACGATTTCGACCTGCAGGCTCACGAAGAGTCAGCTCCTTGAGATGTACGGCGAAGAATCCACCGGACGGGACGGGTGGACCTTGCCCTACAGCTTACCGGGCCGGAGGGGGTGCTCGGTGCGCGATCCCGCCGATCGGCGGGATCGACACGGGAACCGACAGCACCGCAACGGCGTTGAACCGATCCCATGGCCTTCATGACCAGCCCCGACCTCTGGGTCGCCTTCCTGACCCTCTTCGCCCTCGAGCTTGTGCTCGGCATCGACAACGTCGTCTTCATCTCGATCCTGACCGGCCGCCTGCCGGAGCGCCAGCGCGCCCGGGCACGCACCATCGGCCTCGCGCTGGCACTGGTGCTGCGCATCCTGCTGCTGGCCGTCGCCTCCTGGATCATCGGATTGACGGCGACGATCGTCTCGATCGGCACCTCCGACGCCCTTCAGTTGTCCGGTCGCGACCTGATCCTGCTGGTGGGCGGTCTCTTCCTGGTCTACAAGGCCGTCACCGAGATCCACGAGAAGCTGGAGGGCGCCGGCGAGGAGACGACCGCTGCGTCCACCGGCGGCACCAGCAGCTTCGCCCGCATCATCGTCCAGATCCTGTTGCTGGACGCGGTCTTCTCGCTCGACTCGGTGATCACCGCCGTCGGCATGGTCGACCAGCTGGCGATCATGATCGCCGCGGTCACCCTGTCGATCGGGCTGATGATGGTGTTCGCCGGCCGCATCAGCGCCTTCGTCAACAGGCACCCCACGGTCAAGATGCTGGCGCTGAGCTTCCTGGTGCTGATCGGCTCGACACTCATCGGCGAGAGCTTCGACATCCACATCGACAAGCCGGTGATCTACGGCCCGATCGCCTTCGCGATGGCCGTCGAGGCGCTCAACCTCACCTACCGCAAGCGGCAGGCGGAGCGTCGGTCGGCGCTGACACCCGCGGACTGAGTCAGCGCTCCACGACGATCGCCATCGGCGTCTGCTCGCCACCCTGCCCCAGCGGGTTGTCGGCGAACATCTCCTCGAATCGCGCCCGGTCGCCCGGCACGTCGGCACCCAGCACGTTGCGGCCGATGTCGTTGGCGTCCATGACGATCGTGCCCCCGAAGGTGTCCTTGTATGCCGCCGGCACGCGCTCGCGGATCGCGGCCGAGAGCCGGGCGGCCACGTCGTCGGGGTCCTTGGGCGCCAGCTTCGCCGAGACATTCGAGGGGTATGCCGAGTATTCGGTCGGGCCGTCGATGGCGCGGATGTCACCGCCGACCAGCTCGTAGAACAGTCCCCGCTTGCCGATCAGCTTGCCGACCGCTCCCCCGGCACTGGCGTAGAGCACCCGCGGCAGGCCGGCCTCCTGGATGGCCAGCTGCATGGTGAACGGCGACCCGAGCCCGATGCCGGCCGGGGTGCGGGTGACGTACTTGGACAGCACCCGCGCCGGCCGACCCACGTTGATGTCCCAGATGAAGTAGGAACGCCCCTGGGTGATCGCCACGATCTTCTCGGAAATGAAGTAGTACCAGCGCTTTCCGGCGAACTCGGCAGCGTGTTGCGGGTCGCTCTCCAACGTCTCGAAGAAGCGGTCGACCTGCTCCAGCACCCGCTTGTCGAGCTCGTCGTCGCGGCTGAACAGCTCGGTGCGCAGTGGGTAGCGGCGCACGGTCGCGCCGGAGGCGGTGACCAGGTCGAGGTCCTTGCCCTCGTTGGGCTCGAGGTCGGTCTTGATCCGGGCCGGCCGGTCGCCCTCGGGCTGCTTCTCGTCGAAGAACTCCTGCAGCCAGAGCTCGACGTTGAGCATCCGCCAGAAGACCATCGAGTCGACGTCGTTGGTGCCCTTGATCCAGCCCTCGAAGGCGTGCAGCACCTCGGACTGGTCGAAGTAGGGCCGGTTCGCGAACGACTCGGAGAGGAAGATGTTGTAGAAGTGGTTCTTCAACCGCATGAACCACTCACCCTGCGGGGTGGTGAAGCCGATCTTGTTGCGGCGGCGGTTGATCATGTCGGGCAGGAGGCCGCGGGTGGCGTCCCGCAGCACGCGCTTGTTCCAGCCGCCCTTGATGATCGCCTCGTCGGAGAGGCTGAAGATGAACTTCACGACCTCCTTGTCGAGGAACGGCACGCGTCCCTCGAGCGAGAAGCGCATGGTGTTCTTGTCCTCGTAGCGCAGTAGCGACGGCAACGAACCCACGAAGAGGTCCTCGATGAGCCGCTTCTTGAGGTTGGCGCCCTCGACGGTGTAGGTCTCCCCCGTGTGGGCTGCGACGAAGTCGTCGGCCAGCAGCTGGGTCATCGGGATGCCCTTGCGGCCCTTGAGCTTGGCTTGCAGCTTGAACCGGCCGAGCCGGTAGATGACATCGAGGCTCTTGGACAGCTCGGCGGCCGCCTGCTTGGCACCCTGTGCCTTGAGCTGGCGCAGGTAGACGAAGTAGTAGGGGATGTAGCCGGCCATCATCTCGTCGGCGCCCTGGCCGTCGAGCAGCACCGTGACGTGCTGGGTGGCCTCGCGCATCACCTGGTACTGCGCGTAGGGACCCGAGGAGATCAGCGGCTCCTCCTGCGCCCGGATGAAGTCGCGCAAGTCGGCCTTGAACTCATCGGCCGTCGGCTTGATCTTGTGCGCATCGACGTGACCCCGGCAGATGTCGAGCACCGCGTCGACGTACTTTTCCTCATCGTTCAGCGAGCCCGGGAAGACCGCGGAGAACGTATTTTGTTTGCCACCAACAGATTCCGCGGTTGTCGCGTCACCGTCATTGAGCAGCTGGTTGATGATCACGGCGACCGCGCTGGAGTCCAGGCCACCGGACAGCGACGTGCCGACCGGCACCTCGGACTGCAGGCGCAGTCGCACGGCCTCGATCAGCCGGGCCTTGTAGTCCGCGGCAGCCGCTGCGTCATACGGGCGCTGCTCCGTGGCCAGCTCGGCCAGCTCCTCGCGCAGCCGGGTGTATGGCGCCCGCGTGGTGCTGGTGCCGTCGGCGGTCGCCTCGATGGTCATGGCCTCGCCCGGCTCGAGCCGCTCGATGCCGTCGAAGAAGGTCTCGCGCCCGTCCTCGTGGATGCGGAACCGCAAGTAGCGGTAGATCGTGCGGTCGTTGGGTGTGGCGTCATACAGGCCGGAGGCGAGGATGCCCTTGATCTCCGAGGCGAACAGGAACGTGTCGCCGACCTGGGCGACATACACCGGCTTGATGCCGAAGTGGTCACGGCTGAGGGTCAGCCGGTGCTCCTGGGCGTCCCAGATCGCCAGCCCCCACATGCCGTTGAACCGGTCGAACGCCTCGGTGCCCCACTGCGCGAACGCCTCGAGCACCACCTCGGTGTCGGAGTCGGTGCTGAACTCGTGGCCGAGGGCCTGCAGCTCCTCGCGCAGCGGCAGATAGTTGTAGACCTCGCCGTTGTAGACGATGGTGTAGCGGCCGTCGGCGGTGGTCATCGGCTGCTGACCGTGCGCCACGTCGATGATCGACAGGCGGCGGTGGCCCAGTCCGACCGGGCCGTCGGTGAACGTGCCCTCGCCGTCCGGACCCCGGTGCGCCTGGCAGTCGTTCATCCGCTGCAGCACTGCCGTGTTGCCACCCGAGCCGAGGTATCCGACGATTCCACACATGCGGGCCAGCCTATTTGTCCTGCCCCCGACCGGCCTAAACGGCATGTCGGTCGAGTAGCGAGGTACGAGCGTATCGAGACCACGTGCGCGGCGCACTTGGTCTCGATACACCTCCTCCGCTGCGCTCCCCCGGTACTCGACCAGCGTGCGGCTAGAGCTGGCCGAGGTTGGTGCGGGCGAGCTCGACGATCTCGCTGCCGCGGCCGGACAGCACGGTGCGCGTGGCGTAGAGGGTGAAGCCCTTGACCTGCGACAGGGTGATCTTCGGCGGCAGGGACAACTCCTGCCGCGCCACCCGCAGGTCGACGAGCGCCGGGCCGTCATACGCCAGCGCCTCCCGGACGGTGTCGACGACGTCGCTGGTGCGTTCGGCGCGCAGTCCGCGCATGCCGACGGCGTCGGCGATGGCCGCGAAGTCCGGGTTGTCCAGGCCGGTGCCGAAGTTGATCAGCCCGGCCTGCTTCATCTCCAGCTCCACGAAGCTGAGCGCGCTGTTGTTGTAGACCATCACCTTCACCGGCAGGTCCAGCTGGCGCAGCGTGATCAGGTCGCCCAGCAGCATCGCCAGGCCGCCGTCGCCGGCGAGCGCGATCACCTGTCGCTGCGGGTATGCCGCCGCGGCGCCGATCGCCTGGGCGAGCGCGTTGGCCATCGACCCGTGGTTGAACGAGCCGAGCAGCCGGCGCCGGCCGTTCATCCGCAGGTAGCGCGCGGCCCACACCGTCGGCGTGCCGACGTCGCAGGTGAAGACGGCGTCGTCGGTCGCCAGTTCGTCGATCGTGGCGGTCACGAACTGCGGGTGCAGCGGCGTCTCCGCCGGCTTGCCCGGCTCGGCCAGCTCGTCCAGCTTGGCCCGGCGCTTGCGGTGGTGCTTGACGATCCGGTCGGCGAAGTCGCCGTCGCTGCCGGGCGTGATCCGGGACTGCAGCTGCGGCAGGGTGTCGCGGACGGTGCCGACCAGGGGGTGCGACACCCGCACCCGGCGCCCGATGCGCTCACCCCGCACGTCGATCTGGATCACCGGCACGTCGTCGGGCAGGAACGGCCGGTAGGGGAAGTCCGTTCCCGCCATGATGAGCACGTCGCAGTGCTCCATCGCGCGATACCCGGAGTCATAGCCGATCAGCCCGGTCAGCCCGACGTCGAGCGGGTTGTCCCACTCGACCCATTCCTTGCCGCGCAGCGAGTGCACGACCGGAGCCTTGATCGCCTGCGCGAACCCGACGAGCTCGTCGTGCGCGCCCGCGCAACCGGCCCCGGCGAGTATGGCGGGGCGCTTCGCGCGGCTGATCACGTCCGCGGCGGCGTCGAGGTCGGCCGTCGGCGGCAGCACGACGGTCTCCAGGGTGCGCACCGGCAGCACGTCCGGTCCGGACCACTCCGCCATGAAGATCTCACCCGGCACGACCAACACCGCGACGCCGCGGCGGGTGATCGCGGCCTGCAACGCCTGCTGGAACACCACCGGGAACTGCTCCGGACACGACACCAGCTCGGCATACACGCTGCACTCGTCGAAGATCTGCGTCGGATGGGTCTCCTGGAAGTAGCCGCTGCCGATCTCCTCCCGCGGGATCTGCGCGGCGATCGCGAGGACCGGCGCGTGGCTGCGCCCGGCGTCATACAGGCCGTTGATGAGGTGCACGTTGCCGGGACCGCAGCTGCCGACGCAGACCGCGAGTTCACCGGTCAGCTGTGCCTCCGCGCCGGCCGCGAACGCGCCGACCTCCTCGTGGCGCACGTGCGCCCACTGCAGGTCGCCGTCCCGGCGCAGCGCGTCGGTCAGGCCGTTGAGGGAGTCGCCCGGCACGCCATACAAGCGGCGAACGCCGCTGGCCTTGAGGGTCCGGATGAGGGAGTCCGCAATCGTCGCCATACCCCCATTGTGGCCCGTGCGGCACGCCGGGCGGTGGGTGGCGGGTCGTGCGGTCGGCCGGAGTGTCCCGCCCCTGGCCGCGCAGCGGTCCGGCATCATCGAGGGCGAGAACGACATGCGCATAGGTACTCAGTTGGCTTTTCACAGTGAATTTATGGAATCGTGATCAAGCATCCGTTGACAACGACAGACCCATCGCGGATGTCCCATGCAGTCGATCAGATCAAAGGGTGACCGGTGGCCACAGTGCTTCCTCCAGACACGGACGCTTCGGAAGTGACGGCGCATCCTCGCCCGTCGCACGCCCGGCCCCGTGGCGACAGGTCGGTGCTCCAGGGCCAGACCGGTGCGGCCGGAGGCGCCCCGAAGAGCCACGCCCAACGGTCCGACATCCAGGGGATGCGGGCGATCGCCGTGCTCCTGGTGGTCGCCAGTCACGCCAACATCAAGCACTGGCTCGGCGGCGGCTACATCGGGGTCGACGTCTTCTTCGTCGTCTCCGGGTTCCTGATCACCGGACTGCTGGCCCGCGAGGTGCACAACACCGGCAAGGTGTCCTTCGCGACCTTCTACGCACGCCGCGCCCGACGCATCCTTCCGGCAGCCTCGGTGACCCTGCTGCTGACGCTGCTGGTGTCGATGTTCGTCTACACCGACGGTGACCTGGCCAAGGTGGCGAGCGACGTCATCTGGGCCGCATTCTTCGCCGCCAACCTCAACTTCGCGCAGGCCGGCACCGACTACTTCGCACCAGCGCTCTTCGAGACCCCGGTCCAGCACTTCTGGTCGCTGGCCGTCGAGGAGCAGTTCTACCTGCTGTGGCCGGTGCTCATCGCGCTGATGCTGGTGATCCCCTGGCGTCGCCGAGAGAGCCGGGTCAGCGGTCCCCGCGCCACCCGCAGTCGCATCGCGCTGGGTCGCGTGCAGGCCCTGCGTCGGGCGACGGTGCTGATCGCCCTGTTGAGCATCGTCTCCCTCCTCTGGTCGATCCACGACACGACCTCCTCGCCGCACTCGGCATACTTCTCGACCTTCACCCGCGGCTGGGAGCTCGGACTCGGTGCGTTGCTCGCGCTGACCTCGCATCGCGTCGGGCAGCTGCCCGCCGTGGCGAAGGCGGTGATGTCGTGGACCGGCCTTGCCGCGGTCCTGGTCGCGGCGGTCCTCTACACGCCCTCGACGCCGTTCCCGGGCTCGGCGGCGCTCGTTCCGGTGCTCGGCGCCGTGCTCATCCTGGCCGGCGGCATCGACGGCCCCCGGTATGGCGCGACCGCAGCTCTCAGCCTCCGGCCGTTGCGCTTCGTGGGTGACATCTCCTACTCGGTCTACCTGATCCACTGGCCGGTGCTGGTGCTCACCACCGCGTATGCCGGCGGCCATCTGCGCATCCGTTACAAGCTGGCGCTCATCGTGCTGACGATCGGGTTGTCCTGGCTGTGCTACCGCTACGTGGAGACGCCGTTCCGCAGCAGGCGGCGCGCGCGACACACCAACCTGCGCGCCCTGGCCATGTGGCCGGCCGCGCTGGCGCTGGTGCTGGTGCCGACCATCTGGGTGCACCAGACGACGATGGCGCAGTCCACGACCACTGCCGCGACGGCCCACAAACTGGCGCAGAAGGAAGCAACCAAGAAGTCCGCTGTCTCGGCACTGCGTCAGGAGGTCGCGACCGCCAGTTCCAAGGCCAAAGCCGGCGCCGCCCTGCCGGACACCCTCATTCCGAGCCTGGTGCACCTGTCCGAGGACGCGACCGAGCCGCCGAGCCCGTGCTGGGCCGGCAACAAGGAGAAGACCTCGCACAAGATCTGTCCCGAGGGGGACACCACGGCGTCGAAGAGCGTCGTCGTCTGGGGCGACTCACACGCAGCGCAATGGCTCAAGCCGCTCAGTGCGCTGGCCAAGCAGCACCACCTCAAGCTGATCCCGCTGATCAAGGCGAACTGCCTGCCCGCCGACGTGCTGCAGAACTACCTCGGCGGCCCCTACACGCAGTGCGACACCTACCGGAAGTGGGCGCTGCAGCAGATCAAGACACTCAAACCGCAGATGGTCATCCTGAGTGGCCTGCTGAAGACCCCGATCCTGGACGCCCAGGGCAAGAAGATCTCCGATGCGGAGGGGACCAAACTCTTCCAGGCGGGTGCGGCCCGCACGCTGCAGAAGCTGCATGGGCTGGCCGGCCAGGTCGACATCATCTCCGACCAGTCACGACTGCCCAAAGACGCCGGCACCTGCCTCGGCGCTCGGTCGGCCGACATGAGCACCTGCGCGAAGCCGCCGAACCCCGTCACGTTCGCGCGTGACGCGGCCTGGAAGGCCAGCGCGGCACAGACCGGTGCCCACTACGTCGACATGATGCCGTGGGAGTGCGCCGACAACGTGTGCCCGATCGTCGTGGACGGCACGATCGTCTATCGCGACGACCACCACCTGTCGACGACCTACGCCGAGCGGCTGAAGCCGGTGCTCGCCCAGCAGATCGACTTCGCCGCTCTGGCCTGACGAGCTGATTTCTGCTGCCCGGTTCTGCTGCCTGGTTCCGGCGGCTGGTTCCGGCGCCCGGGTCCCGGCCGGGTCCCGGCCGCGCGCGGCGGCCATGGGCCCGCCGTGGCACGATCACCGCATGCTCGCCATCGTCGGTGCCGTCGTCGCCGCCATCGCGTATGGCGCCGCAACCGTGCTGCAGGCCGTCGGCGTGCGGCGCCTGGCGGCGGCGCCGGCCGGGTCGTCGCTGTGGCAGCGCGGCCGTGCCGGCTGGCTCTACGGCGTCGGGCTCGCCCTGGACGGCGGCGGATTCCTGGCTAGTCTGGCCGCGCTGCAGACGCTGCCGCTCTTCCTGGTGGAGTCCATGCTCGCGTCGTCCGTCGGGGTGACGGCCGTGCTGGCGGTCCTCTTCCTCGGGGTGCGGCTCTCCGGACGCGAGGTGGCTGCCCTGGCCGTCGTCGGACTGGGCCTGGTGCTCCTCGCGGCCAGCGCACGCGAGGGGCCGGCCCGCACGATCGCCACCTCCGGCGGCTGGCTGCTGCTGGCCGGCAGCGGCCTCGTCGCTGCGCTGTTCGTGGCCGGCCTGCTCGACCGCGGGCGCGACCGCTCCGCTGTCGTGCTGGCCGTCGCGAGCGGTCTGGGCTTCGGCCTTACCGGGATCGTCGCGCGGGTGCTCCATCCGTCGAACCCGTGGTGGCACACCGTCTTCCAGCCGCAGCTGTGGGCGCTGGTGGTCGCCGGCGCGGTGGCCGTCGTGGCCTACGGTTTCGCGCTGGACCGCGGCCGGGCGACCAGCGTCGCCGCGATCACCTTCGCGACGGAGACCGTCATACCGGCAGCCATCGGCCTGGCCTTCCTGGGCGACGGGGTGCGGTCCGGCTTCCCGGTGGTCGCCGGCTTGGGGTTCGTTGCCGCGCTCGGCGGCTGTATGGCGCTGGCCGCCCGCGCGGAGATCGAGAACTGACCGGTTCAGCGGACCGCGGCGGCCGCCGCCGCAGCCCGCTCCACCCACGCGGGCGCCGCACCGTAGCGCTGGCTCGGGATCAGTCGACCGGCCGCACTGTCCTCGACCAGTGTCGCCATCCGCCGGTCACGCGTCGACTCCTGTTTGGCGGTGAGCACCCAGTTGACGCACACCCGGCGGTAGCTGCGCGTGGCCTGGCCCCAGAACGCCGTCGCGGCCGGTGACGCCGCCAGCTGTGCGGCGTAGACGGCAGGCAGCTCGAGCGGGCCCTGCTGCTCGTGGGTGTATGGCGCCGCCTCCCGGCGCCTGGCCTCCCAGATCGCCAAACCGGCCGGCTGCATCCGCCCCTCGGCGCGCAACCGGCTCCACCAGCTCGAGGTTGACCTTGCTCCAGTGGCTGGTGCGCTTGCGCGGGGTCCATCGCTGCCGGACGTAGTCGTCGTCGATCCGCTGGGCCACCGAGTCGATCCAGCCCCAGCACAGCGCCTCGGGCACCGCGTCGGCCCAGGTCAGCCCGCGGTCGGCGACGTGCCGCTTGGCCAACCCCATCCACAACTCGGTCTCGGTATCGTGGTGCGCGGCCAGCCAGGCACCGAACTCGGCGGCGTCGGCGAAGAACCGCGCGGGCCGCTCGGGCGTGCCGCCGGGCCGGCCCGGTGATGAGTCTTTCGGCATACCAGGCAGCCTGCCATGCGGCGGGGACAGTCGATCGCCGCTGGACGCGTCGCCTAGGTCGCCAGGTCGGCGCCGGCCTGCCGGGCACCGCTTCCGTCAGGCTGCTCGTCGAGCTGCACCGCGGGCGCCGGCGTCGCCGGATCCGGCAGCACGCCGCTGACCCGGTTGATCGCCCGCATGAGGTGGTAGGCGACCAGGACCGCCATGGTGCCCAGCGCGATGCCGGCCAGTTGCACGTTGCCGATCGTCCAGGTGAAGTCGGCAATGCCCACGATCAGCCCGATCGCGGCCGGTGTCAGGTTGATGGCGTTGCTGAAGTCGACACGCGCCTCGATCCAGATCCGTGCACCGAGCAGGCCGATCATGCCGTAGAGCACCACGCCCGCGCCGCCGAGCACGCCGACCGGGATGGTGGCGATCGCCTGGCCGAACTTCGGGCAGAAGCTGAGTACCAGCGCACCCAGCGCGGCGAACCAGTACGCCGCGGTCGAGTAGTCCTTGGTGGCGGCCATGACGCCGATGTTCTCGGCGTAGGTGGTGGTGCCGGATCCGCCGCCGACGCCGGCGAGCGCCGTCGAGATGCCGTCGGCGATCAGCGCGCGGCCCTGCACGTCGTCCAGGTCACGGCCGGTCATCTGTGCCACGGACTTCACGTGACCGATGTTCTCTGCGACGAGCACCAGCACCACGGGCACGAACAGCGCGATCACGCCGGTGTCGAAGTGCGGGCTGTGGAAGGTCGGCAGGCCGATCCAGTCCGCCGTGCCGACCGCGCCGAAATCCACTTCCCCGCGCACACACGCGGTGACGTAACCGGCGACCACGCCACCGAGGATCGCGAGACGTCCGAGGATGCCCCGGCCGAGCACGGTCACCAGACAGATGACGACCACCGTGACGGTGGCGGTCACCGGCGCCTTGACGTAGTTGTCCTTCGCCGCCCCGGCCAGGTTGAGACCGATCAGCGCCACGATCGCGCCGGTCACCAGCGGTGGCAGCAGCGCGCGGACCCATCCGGCCCCGGCGACCTGCACGATGAGCCCGACGACGGCGAGCGCCACGCCCGCCATGACGATGCCCCCGAGCGCCCCCGCCATACCGTGATCGGCCTTGGCCGCCGCGATCGGGGCGATGAAGGCGAACGACGAACCCAGGTAGCTGGGCACTCGTCCCACGGTCAGCAGCAGGAAGATCATCGTGCCGAGCCCCGAGAAGAACAGCGTCGTCGACGGCGGGAAGCCGGTCAGCAGCGGCACCAGGAAGGTCGCGCCGAACATCGCCACGATGTGCTGCAGGCCGATGCCTGCCGTGCGCGGCCAGGTCAGCCGCTCGTCCGGGGCGACCACTTCGCCCGCGGACACCGATTTTCCGTCACCGTGCAGGGTCCACGAGGGAAGAAGACTCACGGGCACTCAGCATATGGCGTCAGGCCGGTAGACCGACCTCTCCCCCGTATGCCGCCACGAGCGCCTCGCCGATCGGCCGTGCGTTCGCCTGCAGCACCTCCAGCGGGACGCGCGGCAGGTTCTCCTCCCAGTCCAGCAACGGTGAGCCGCGCAGCTGCAGCATCCGCGCCGGCCGACCGAAGAACCACACGTGCAAGTGGGCACTGCCGTCGCCGTACTTGGCCAGTTGGGCGCGACCGACACTCGGCAACGCCTCCATCGCGGCACTGATCGTCACCGTCAGCCGGCCGAATTCGGCCGCCCAGTCCGGCGGCATGGTGGGCAGATCCATGTGCTGCTTCGGACCGAGCGACACGGTGATCGGCAGCCCGGTGTCGGCGATGAGCGTCAGCCGCCACCGATCGTTGTGCCACACCAGCGTGCCGTCGTCGGGAGCCGCCGGTGCTGCGCAGCGGCAATCGCTCGCGTCCTCGCCGGCACGAGGCGGTTCGCTCTCCGCCAGCGGTTGCAGCGGCTTGATCCGCAGGCTGTCGACCTCGAAGGGAAAGATGTCCCAGCCTGGCATCTCCTCGGCCGCCACCGGGAGGCGCCCTTCCGCATCCGTCGCCGCCCGGACCCTCGCGTAGTAGTCGTCGATGCTTTCGGGCGGTTGCGTCATACGTTCGAGGGTACTGGGCGTCGTGTTCCGGCGACCGTTGCCGGTTGTGCACACGACAACGCACTGGGCCTGGGGTTTCCGGCGACCGTTGCCGGTTGTGCACACGACAACGCACTGGGCCTGGGGTTTCCGGCGACCGTTGCCGGTTCTGCACACGACAACGCACCTCCGCCCCGCATATCCAGCGACCGTTGCCGGTTCTGCACACGATCCGGTCTCCGCCCCCGCATATCCAGCGACCGTTGCCGGTTCTGCACACGATCGCGTCCCGAAGTCGACCCTGGGGAGACTTTGGTACGCCGCCGGCCGCCATACCCGGCCATTTCCCGACCCTGGGGAGACTTTGGTACGCCGCCGGCCGCCAAACCCGGCCATTTCCCGACCCTGGGGAGACTTTGGTACGCCGCCGGCCGCCATACCCGGCCATTTCCCGACCCTGGGGAGACTTCGGTACGCCGCCGGCCGCCAAACCCGGCCATTTCCCGACCCTGGGGAGACTTCGGTACGCCCACGCACGCGAAAACCCCCGAACCACGAGGTGATCCGGGGGCTTCCGCCAGCACTGCTGTATGGCGCTGAGGCTCAGTCTTCCTTGGCGAGCTCGGCGGCACGCTTCTCGACGTCGTCGAGGCCACCGCACATGAAGAACGCCTGCTCCGGCGTCTGGTCGTAGTCGCCGTCGGCGATCTTGTTGAACGCCTCGATGGTGTCGGCCAGCGGCACCGTCGAACCCTCGATGCCGGTGAACTGCTTGGCGACGTAGGTGTTCTGGGACAGGAAGCGCTGGATGCGGCGAGCGCGGTTGACGAGGATCTTGTCCTCTTCGGAGAGCTCGTCGATGCCGAGGATCGCGATGATGTCCTGCAGTTCCTTGTTGCGCTGCAGGATCTGCTTCACGCGGACCGCGGTGTCGTAGTGCTCCTGGGAGATGTAGCGCGGGTCCAGGATGCGCGAGGTCGAGGTCAGCGGGTCCACCGCCGGGTAGATACCCATCGAGGCGATGTCACGGCTGAGCTCGGTGGTGGCGTCCAGGTGCGCGAACGTCGTGGCCGGTGCCGGGTCGGTGTAGTCGTCGGCCGGCACGTAGATCGCCTGCATCGAGGTGATCGAGTGACCACGGGTGGAGGTGATGCGCTCCTGCAGCTCACCCATCTCGTCGGCCAGCGTCGGCTGGTAACCCACCGCCGACGGCATCCGGCCGAGCAGGGTCGACACCTCCGAACCCGCCTGGGTGAACCGGAAGATGTTGTCGATGAAGAGCAACACGTCCTGGTTCTGGACGTCACGGAAGTACTCCGCCATGGTCAGCGCCGACAGGGCGACGCGCAGACGCGTGCCCGGCGGCTCGTCCATCTGGCCGAAGACGAGGGCGGTCTGACCGAGAACCCCGGCCTCCTCCATCTCGACCATCAGGTCGTTGCCCTCACGGGTGCGTTCGCCGACACCGGCGAACACCGACACACCACCGTGGTCGCGCGCCACACGGGCGATCATTTCCTGGATGAGGACGGTCTTGCCGACACCGGCACCACCGAACAGGCCGATCTTGCCACCCTGCACGTATGGCGTCAGCAGGTCGATGACCTTGATGCCGGTCTCGAACATCTGGGTCTTGGACTCCAGCTGGTCGAACGCGGGCGCCTTGCGGTGGATGCCCCAGCGCTCGGTGACCTCGAGTTTCTCGCCCTCCTCGAGGTTGAGGCAGTCACCCGTGGCGTTGAACACCTTGCCGAGGGTCGCGTCGCCGACCGGCACCGAGATCGGGCCGCCGGTGTCCTGCACCGCCTGGCCGCGGACGACACCGTCGGTCGGCTGCAGCGAGATCGCGCGCACCATGTTGTCGCCGATGTGCTGCTCGACCTCGAGCCGGATCTGCTTCTTGCCCTCGGTCTCCTCGCCCTCCGCGGACAGGTCGACCTCGAGGGTGAGCAGGTTGTAGATGTCCGGCATGCCGTCGGTCGGGAACTCGACGTCGATGACCGGACCGATGACTCGCGCGACACGCCCCACGGCGCCCGGCGCGGTCTCCTCCGCCTTCGTGTCGAGAACGTTGGTCTCACTCATTGGGCTATCTCTTTCTCGTCAGACGTTCAGGAGGCGTCCGCGAGAGCGCTGGCGCCACCAACGATCTCGCTGATCTCTTGGGTGATCTCGGCCTGCCGCGCCTGGTTGGCGAGGCGGGTGTAGGTCTTGATGAGTTCCTCGGCGTTGTCGGTCGCCGACTTCATCGCGCGCTGACGGGCGGCCAGCTCGGACGCGGCCGACTGCAGGAACGCGTTGTAGATGCGGGCGTTGACGTACTTGGGCAACAGCGCGTCCAGCACCTCGTCGGCGCTCGGCTCGAACTCGTAGAGCGGCAACGGACCCTCGTCGGCCACGCCGTCACCGTCGGTGTCGACGTCGCCCTCGACGACCTCCAGCGGCAGCAGCCGCACGACCTGCGGCTCCTGGGCGACCATGCTGACGACCCGGGTGTAGACGATGTGCACCTCGTCGACGCCGCCTTCGTCGCTGCCGTCGACGAACTGCTCGGTGAGCGCCTCGCCGACCTCCTTGGCGATCTCGAAGTCGGGGTTGTCGGTGAAGCCGGTCCACTCCTGCTCGTACTCACGACGGCGGAACTTGTAGTAGCTGACCGCCTTGCGACCGACCAGGTAGGGGACGACCTCCTTGCCCTCGCCGCGCAGCCGCTCGATGAGCTCGGCGGACTGCTTGATGGCGTTGACCGAGTACGCACCCGCCAGACCGCGGTCGCTGGTGCAGATCAGCACCGCGGCGCGCTTGGGCTGCTCCCGCTCGGTGGTCAGGGCGTGGTCGGTGTTGCTGTGCGTCGCCACGGCGGAGCACGCACGGGTCAGCGCGATGGCGTATGGCGTCGACTGCTCGACCCGCCGGCGCGCCTTGACCACACGCGACGCCGCGATGAGTTCCATCGCGCGCGTGATCTTCTTGGTGGCCTGGACAGACCGGATGCGCTGGCGGTAGATCCGCATCTGCGCGCCCATGGTGTCCCCTTCCTAGTCGAAAACTGTGCTGCGGGCCCGGCTGCCGGACCCGGTGGTCGAGGCGAGGATCGAAAGCGGATCCCCGCCTCGGCCTTCGGGATTCAGCCCTGCTTTGCCTTGACGATCTTCGCCTGGTCGATCTGGTCCTGGGCGATCTCGTCGTGGGACTCGGCGCCTTCGCCACCGTGGTCCGGACCACCCTGGAACTGCGACTTCAGCTTCGTGATGGCCTCCTCGAAGACCCGCTTGCCGTCGTCGTCGAGCTTGGTGCTCTCCTCGATCGCGTCGAGGGTGCCCTTGTGCTCGCGGCGCAGCAGGTCGAGGAACTCCGCCTCGACCCGGCCGCCGCCGGCCACGGCGATGTCGTCGAGCTGGCCGGTCGTGCCCGCCCAGATCGCGGCAACCTGCGAGGACAGCGAGTAGGGGCTGTTCTGCGGCTGCTTGAACAGCGCCATCAGGCGGTCACCGCGGGCCAGCTGGTGGCGGGAGGCGGCGTCCAGGTCGGAGGCGAACATCGCGAACGCCTGCATCTCGCGGTACTGGGCCAGGTCGACCTTGATCGAGCCGGTGACGGCCTTCATCGCCTTGGTCATGGCGGCACCACCGACACGCGACACCGACACACCGACGTCGACCGCCGGGCGCTGGTTGGCGTTGAACAGGTCGGCCTGCAGGTAGATCTGACCGTCGGTGATCGAGATGACGTTCGTCGGGATGTATGCCGACACGTCGCCCGCCTTGGTCTCGATGATCGGCAGACCGGTCATCGAGCCCGCGCCCAGCTCGTCGGAGAGCTTCGCGCAGCGCTCCAGCAGGCGGCTGTGCAGGTAGAACACGTCGCCCGGGTAGGCCTCGCGGCCCGGCGGGCGACGCAGCAGCAGCGACATCGCGCGGTAGGCCTCGGCCTGCTTGGTCAGGTCGTCGAAGACGATCAGGACGTGCTTGCCGTCATACATCCAGTGCTGGCCGATGGCCGAGCCGGTGAACGGTGCGAGGTACTTGAAGCCCGCGGCCTCACCCGCCGGGGCGTTGACGATGGTGGTGTATTCCATCGCACCGGCCTCTTCGAGGGTGCTGCGCACCTCGGCGACGGTGGAGTTCTTCTGACCGATCGCGACGTAGATGCAGCGCACCTGCTTGGCCGGGTCGCCGGACTCCCAGTTGGCCTTCTGGTTGATGATCGTGTCGGTGGCGATGGTGGTCTTGCCGGTCTTGCGGTCACCGATGATCAGCTGACGCTGGCCGCGGCCGATCGGGGTCATCGAGTCGATGGCCTTGATGCCGGTCATCAGCGGCTCGTGCACCGACTTGCGGGAGACGACGTTGGGCGCCTGCAACTCCAGCTCACGGCGGGTCTCGGCCTCGATGTCACCCAGGCCGTCGACCGGGTTGCCCAGCGGGTCCACCACGCGACCGAGGAACTTGTCGCCGACCGGCACCGAGAGCACCTCACCGGTGCGCTTGACCGGCTGGCCCTCCTCGATGCCGCCGAACTCGCCCAGGACGACGACACCGATGTCGTGCACGTCCAGGTTGAGGGCGATGCCCAGCGTGCCGTCCTCGAACTCCAGCAGCTCGTTGGTCATGGCCGAGGGCAGGCCTTCGACGTGGGCGATGCCGTCCGCGGCGTCCACGACGGTGCCGACTTCCTCACGGCTGGCGGCACCCGGCTCGTACGACCGGACGTAACCGTCCAGTGCTTCCCGGATCTCGTCCGGACGGATCGAAAGCTCCGTCATTTCGTTTCTCCTCTTGTGGGCGGACCCGACGGCCCGTTAGGTCTTGCTCCAGCGTCGGTATGCCGGAAGGTGTCTCGTGCCTGTGGTGTGACGCGGTGTCAGCCCGCCATGGCGCGGCGGGCCTCCTCCAGTCGGGTTGCGATCGTGCCGTCGATGACCTCGTCCCCGACCTGCACCCGCAGGCCGCCGACGATGCGCCGGTCGACGATGACGTTGAGCTGGACGGGACGGCCGTAGACGCGGGCCAGCGCGTGGCCCAGTCGGGACCGGTCGTCCTCGCTGAGCTCCACGGCCGAGGTGACGGTCGCGGCGAGCCGGTCGCGCAGCTGCGCGGCGACTGCGACATACGACTCGAGCACGCGTTCGACGCGGCGACCGCCGGGGTTGGCGGCAGCCTGGCGGGCCAGACGCACCGTCTCGGGAGCGGCCTTGCCCTCGAGCAGCCGGCCGACCAGATCGGCCTTGTCCTCGCCGGAGCGACGGCGATCGCCGAGTGCGTCCCGCAGGCCGGCATCGCCGGCGACGGTGCGTTCGAAGCGGAAGAGTTCGTCCTCGACCGCGTCGATGCGACCGGCGCGCTCGGCGGCGGTGAGCGTGCACTCCACCCCGAGCTGTTCCAGCGCGTCACCGAGGTCCCGCTCGTCCGTCCAGCGCTGGCCGACGGCGCGACGCAGCAACTGCACGGCGGCGTCGCTGACCTTGCCGCCGAAGAGCCGGTCCACCAACGACGCCTTGCCGGCTTCCTCGGCGGTCGGGTCGGTCAGCGCACGCCGCAGCGACGCGCTGGACCCGAGCACCCCGGACACGGCGAACAGCTCATCGCCGAGCGCGGTGGCGTCCGCGCCGGACTCCAGCGAGGCATTCAGCTCCTGCCGGACGGTCAGCAGCGAACCACGCGAAGCGCCCTGCATCAGGCACCCTCGTTCGGCGTCGTGCCGACCTTCTCCGGCTTGACGTCACCGGACTCGAGGTCGGCCAGGAAGCGCTCGACGATGCCGCGCTGGCGGGCCTCGTCCTCCAGCGACTCACCGACGATCTTGCCGGCCAGGTCGGTCGACAGCCGACCGACGTGGCTGCGCAGCTCGACCTGGGCCTGCTGACGCTCGGCCTCGGTCTGCTTGTGCGCGCTGTCGATGATGCGCTCGGACTCGGCGTTGGCCTGGGCGCGCATCTCGGCGATGATCTGCGCGCCCTGCGAACGGGCGTCCTCCCGGATGCTGGCGGCCTCGGCGCGGGCGTCGGCGAGCTGAGCCTCGTACTGCGACTTGGCCTCCTCCGCCTGCTTCTGCACCTCCGCTGCCTGCTCCATGCCGCCCTCGATGGCAGCCGTCCGCTCCTGGTAGGCCTTCTCCAGGTTGGGAACGACCTTCTTCCAGATGACGAACAGGATGCCCGCGAACACGACGAGGCCGAAGATCAACTCCGACCACTGCGGCAGGATCGGCGCCCTCTCGGCGACGGAGTGGTCGCTGGAGGCGGCGAGCGCCGCTAGGGCGACACTGTGCATGACTCTCTCCTACGAGACTGGGCTGATGGCTTGCGGTATGGCGTCGCGCTCAGGACTTGAAGACGAACGCGAGGACCAGACCGAAGATGGCCAGCGCCTCGGCGAGCGCGAAGCCCAGAATGGCGATCGACTGCAGCATGCCGCGGGCCTCGGGCTGGCGCGCAACGCCGTTGATGTAGGCGGCGAAGATCAGACCGATACCGACACCGGGGCCGATGGCGGAGAGGCCGTAGCCGAGAATCGCAATGTTGCCTGACACGATGGTCTCTCTTTCTGAGTTTGTCTTTCATTGCTCCGGCCGGTGGGACCGACCGGAAGTGTGTGGTTGGTGCGTATTCGGTTGTGGGTCCGTGCAGTGCACTCGCGCGGTGGCGCTCAGTGCTCCGTGGCGATCGAGTCGGCGATGTAGGTCGCCGCCAGCAGGGTGAAGATGTAGGCCTGCAGGAACTCGATCAGGATCTCGAACAAGGTCATCAGCACCGCCATCAGGAACGACCCGATGCCGAAGATCTTGTACTGGAAGCCGTTCTGGTGCAGCAGCATGAACTCACCGCCGGTGATGAACAGCAGCAGCAGCATGTGGCCGGCGAACATGTTCCCGAAGAGTCGCAGCGCCAGCGTGACGGGGCGGGTGACGAAGTAGGTGATGATCTCCAGCACCAGGATCATCGGCCGGATCCACAGCGGCAGCCCCGGCGGGATCAGGCTCTTGAGGTAGCCGATGACGCCCTTCCGCTTGAAGGCGATCGCCTGGTAGATCACGTAGACGAAGAGCGTCAGCGCGATCGGGAAGGCGACCCGGCCGGTCGGCGGGAACTGGAAGAAGGGGATGACGCTCATCAGGTTGCTCAGCAGCAGGGTGCAGAACACCGCGAAGAGCAACGGGACGTACTTGAGGAATTCCTTGGTGCCGATGATGTCCTGGGCGATGCCGTTGCGGATCGGCGCGTAGATCTGCTCGGTGAGCCACTGACCCTTGCTCGGGACGATGGCCGCCTTGCGGGTCGTCATCACCAGGTAACCGCAGACGACGACGCCGACGATCAGGAAGAGCACCATCGGTCGGGTGAACGACCAGTCGCCGTGGCCGAAGAACCGCTGGTAGAACTCCTGCGGGTTCGGCGGCTCGAACGTGTCCGTCTTCACCGCAGCAAGTGGGCTGAAGCTCACAGGCGCTCCTCAGTCTTCTTTCAGGTTGGTCGGGAATTCTGGTCTGATGCTGTGTTCGCTGGGCGAGGTATGTCGCTCAGCCACGACGCGCGCCGGCAGCTGAAACAAGGCTGTCATTGCGCACCGTACCGAAACCAGATCAGGTAGATCGACAAGGCCATCCCCGCGAGGAGGCCGACCGGGACCAGGAAACCGACGTGCAGCAGTCGGTCCAGTCCGTAGCCGATCAGGGCAAATAGTACCGGTCCACTCAGCAGGTAGCTCAGGGCGCTCACCCCGACGGACTCCGTCATGCCGGGACGTTCGGTCTTCCAGTCGGCGGAACTGGCCAGGAAGGTGCCGATGAGGCCGTCGCGCCGGTGCTGGCGCGGCGTCTCGGTGGTGTCGTGCTGCTGCGGCATACGGTCTTCGCTCATCGCTCCGCCCATCGCTCCACTCATCGGGTGCTCCCCTCGGTCGCGCCGGACAGCTCCGAATAGACCGCCTTCGGCGCACGCACGTAGGCGGTGACCTGAGCCACTTGCCAGGCGAGTGCCGTCACGAGGACGGAGAGCCCGAACGCCCAGCCATCGATCCAGTCCCGCTCCGACAGAGCCAGGATGATGATGCCGAGGAAGATGACCTGTCCAAGGTAGACCGCCAGCGCACTCGCCAGTAGCAACATGGTGTTGTCGTTCGGGACGCGCTGCAGGATGCCGAGGCCGCCGGCGAAGAAGACGAGCGCGACCAGGACGCCGATCGCGGCACTGGCGCCACCCTTGGGGCCGTTCAGGATCCAGAAGACGATCGTCAGCACGGGGAGGCAGACGGCGTTGGCCACGATGCCCGCTCGCAACATCGTCGCGAACGGAACGGCCGGGGGTGCCGGGGCAACTTCCGGTCGGGAGTCCGTCATGGGCTCGTACCAATCTGCGTGATGCATGGGCGTCGAAAGAGCGTCTCACTCGAGGCGTTCGAGGCTTCGAATCACCTCTTCGTCCTGCTTGTGAAAGTTATCACAAGCGCCGCTTCCGAGGGAAATTCGCGCGTCGGGGCGCTCCTTCAGCGATCACGGCCGTTGCACCACGGACTCGATCAGCGGGTCAGTCGCGGCAGGCCGAGGGTGAGGCCGAGACACAGCACGATCAGGCCGATCAGCACGGCGGCGGCGACCGGGGTGGACAGGAAGTTGAACAGCAGCACTCCCCCGGCGACCGACGCCGACCACAGGTAGAGCAGCAGCACGGCCTGCCGGTGCGGGTGACCCATCCGCATCAGCCGGTGGTGCAGGTGCTTCTTGTCCGGATGCCAGAACTTGCCGCCGCGGCGCACGAACGCCAGCAGCACGTCCAGCACCGGCAGCGCGAGCACCAGGACCGGCAGCGCGATCGGCAGCAGGATCGCCACCGTCGAAGTGCGCGCCTGGTCGCCGGCGGGGTCGAAGTTGCCGGTGAAGGAGATCAGCGCCGCCGACAACAGCAGGCCGAGCAGCAAGGACCCGGCGTCGCCCATGAAGAGCTTGGCCGGGTGGAAGTTGTGCGGGAGGAAGCCGATGCAACAGCCCACGACCGCCGCCGAGATGAAGGTGGCGAGGGTGAAGACGCCGTAGTCGTAGTTCTGGCGGGTCGCGTAGCTCCAGATGAAGAATGCCGTCGCGGCGATCGCCGTCGTGCCCGCCGCCAGGCCGTCGAGGCCATCGGCGAAGTTGACCGCCTGCGTGGTGGCCAGGACCACCAGCACGGTGAGTGCGAAGAGCACCGACTGCGGGAAGTAGGTCGCCGTGCCCAGGATCGGCAGGAAGAGCAGCTGCACCCCGCCGAGCACCGACATCACCAGCGCCGCGACGATCGTGCCGGCGACCTTGGTCAGTGGATCCAGTTCGCGCAGGTCGTCGATGGCGCCCAGCGCCGTGACGATCGCCGCCGCCGCCAGCACCCACAGCAGGCTGGTGTAGTCGATCTTGCTGCCCAGGTAGGGCAACTGGCGGGCCACCAGGATCGACGCCGCGAAACCGACGAGCAGGGCGACGCCGCCCAGCCGCGGGATCGGCACCGTGTGCACGTCACGCCCACGCACCGGTGTGACGGCGTTCCAGCGCACCGCCGCCCACCGGATGCCAGGGGTCGTGATGAAGGTGATCGCCGCGGCGACGATCGCGATGAGCAGATATTCCCGCACGGAGCGTCAGCGGGCGTATGCCGGGAAACGCTCCACGAGCTCGGTGACCTGCGCGCGCACCTTCTTGGCCGCCGCGTGCTCGGGGTCGCCGTCACCCTCGGTGATCGCGGTGTGGATCAGGTCGGCGATCAACTTCATCTCCTCGGTGCCCATGCCCTGGGTGGTGACGCAGGGCGAGCCGACGCGGATGCCGGAGGCGATGTTCGGCTTGGCCGGGTCGAAGGGAATGGCGTTCTTGTTCAGGACGATGCCTGCGGCGTCGGCCCGCTGCTCCGCGTCGGCGCCGGTGACGCCGATGCCCTGCAGGTCGTGCAAGGACAGGTGGGTGTCGGTGCCGCCGGTGGTCGGGCGGATGCCGTGCTCCCCCAGCGACGCCGCCAACTGTTGTGCGTTGGCGATGACTTGCCGGGCGTACGCGGCGTATTCGGGCGTCGCGCACTCCTTGAAGTTGACCGCCTTGGCGGCGATCGAGTGCATCTGCGGGCCGCCCTGCATCATCGGGAAGACGGCCTTGTCGATGGCCTTGGCGTGCTCCTCCTTGCAGACGATCGCGCCGGCACGCGGGCCACGCAGCACCTTGTGGGTGGTGAAGGAGACGACGTCGGCATACGGGACCGGGCTGGGGATCGCCTTGCCGGCGACCAGGCCGATGAAGTGGGCGGCGTCGACCCAGAAGATCGCGCCGACCTCGTCGGCCAGCTTGCGGAAGAACTCGAAGTCGATCAACCGCGGGATCGCCGAGCCGCCGGCCAGGATGACCTTGGGCTTGTGCTCCTTGGCCAGGCGCTCGACCTCGGCGTAGTCGATGTCCTCGGTCTCCTTGTCGACGCCGTAGTTGACCGCGTTGAACCACTTGCCGGAGAAGCTGACCTTGGTGCCGTGCGTGAGGTGCCCGCCCATCGGCAGCGACATCGACAGGATCGTCTCGCCGGGCTTGAGGAACGCGCCGTAGACGGCCTGGTTGGCGCTGGCGCCCGAGTGCGGCTGCACGTTGGCGTGGTCGGCGTCGAAGAGTGCCTTGCAGCGCTCGATCGCCAGCGTCTCGGCCTTGTCGACCTCGGCGCAGCCGCCGTAGTAGCGCCGGCCCGGGTAGCCCTCGGCGTACTTGTTGGTCAGGGTCGAGCCGAGTGCGGTGATCACCGCGGGGCTGGACATGTTCTCGCTGGCGATCAGCTGCAGGCCGCTGCGGATGCGGTCGAGCTCGGAGAGGAGCACACCGGCGATGTCCGGGTCGAACTGCTCGAGCGCGTCGAAGTCGGAGCCGTAGAAGGGGGTGGTCATGTCGGACACCTTATTCGTCGTCGCGGGTGGTCACTGGAGGCGTACTGGCAGACGCATCAGCCGGCGTATCGGCCGGCTTGTCGAGATCCACGGCCGCCGCCTCGTCGTGCTGCACGTCGTCGCGGATGTCGTCCTCGACGTCGTGCTGGACGTCGTGCTGGACCTCGTCCGGAATGTCGTCCTGGCTGTCGTCCGGAATGTCGTCGACCGGTGAATTGATCGCGCGGCCGGTGATCAGCTCCACGTCGCCGAGGACCTTCTGCAGCTGGTCGTTGCTGATGGTGCCCTCGCGCAGCACGACCGGGTCGGCCTTGGTGCAGTCCAGGATGGTGGAGGAGGTGTCGGCGCCGCGCTCACCGCCGTCGAGATAGATGTCGACGTAGTGACCCAGCATGAAGCCGGCCTCGGTGACGGTGGTCGCCGAGGGCTTGCCCGTGCGGTTGGCCGAGCTGACCGCGAGCGGACCGGTGCTCTCCAGCAGTGCGAGCGCGATCTCGTCGTCCGGCATCCGCAGACCCACGGTGCCGTTGGTGTCGCCGAGGTCCCAAGCGAGGGACTGCTGCGCGCGGAACACCAGGGTGAGGCCGCCGGGCCAGAAGGCGTCCATCAACCGGCCGGCGTAGGAGGGCACGGACATCGCGAGTCCGTCGACGGTCTGCCGCGACGGGATCAACACCGGTGGCGGCATGTCGCGACCCCGCCCCTTGGCCTCCAGCAACTGCGCCACCGCGGTCGGGTTGAACGCATCTGCTGCGATGCCGTAGACGGTGTCGGTCGGCATGACCACGCACTCGCCGCGGAAGATCGCCTCGGCGGCGGTGCTGACACCAACGCCCCGGGACTCCGGGAGATTGCAATCGAAGACAGGGCTCACTCGGGCAAGTGTGTCAGATGGCACCGAGCGCCGTCGGTGGTGTCTCAGTGGTGCGGTGCAGGGTCCTGCGTCAGGCAGCGCACAGGCAGAACGGGTGTCCGGCGGGGTCGAGGAAGACCCGGAACGAGGCGGGATTGGGCTGGTCGTCGTGCTTGGTCGCGCCGAGCTCGATGGTCGGCCCCTCCGCCGCGTCGAGATCGTCGACCTCCACGTCGAGATGCATCTGCTGCGGGTGCTCTTGGCCCGGCCACTGCGGCGGCCGGTAGGCGTCGACCTGCTGGAAGCTGATCGGCGGCCAGTCACCACTGCGGATGTCGGCCCAGCTGTTGTCTTCGTCGACCTTGACGTCGAAGTCGAGCAGCTTGCCGTAGAAGGTCGCGAGCTGCCCGGGGTCGGGACAGTCGATCACGGTGTTCGGAGTGCGTGCGATAGCCATGGAGCAAAACTAGTCGCGCCCACCGACAGGGCCTTCGAACTCGTGCAGGACGTCGACCCGGCGGAAGCCGAGCGCCTCATTGGTGCGCTGCATCGCGCCGTTGTGCTGCTCGGTGTAGGTCTGCACCCACCGCCACGTCCCTCCGGTGCGCTGCGCGTGCTCGGCCAGGTTGCGCAGGTTGGCGAGCTTCAGCCGCGCGCCGAGCCCATGTCCGCGGTGCGCCCGGTCGACGAACGTGTCGTCCTGTATGGCGAACTCGGCGTCATACCGGGACACGAACATCTCGGTGTATCCCGCGCCGAGCCCGTCCGGGGTCAGTGCCAGGGAACGCAGCCGCGTCCAGCCCTGTTCACCGAAGTCGCGCTCGGCGCGGCGGATCCGGTCGACGTCGATCTGTTCCGGGGTGTGGGTGAGCTCCCCCACCGGGACGTCTTCGTTCATGTGCGTCGCCATACGCGCCCATTCCACGACGTGTTCGCCCGGCACTCGATCGACGAACGACAGCACCCGGTAACCGTCCTCGCCGCCGCCCAGCGCCGCCACACGCGACTCGTCGACCGGCAGGTCGAGCAGGAAACGGTCCTCGGTGCTGACCGATCGCAGGCCACGGCGCAACCCGAAGCGACCGCCGTCGGTGTCCTCCAGCCTCCGGTCGGCCGGCACGTGCAACTCCGCCTGCAGAATGGTGCGACCCCGCTGTGCCGCAAGGCCTTCGACGTACGCCAGCAGTGCCGAACCGACGCCGCGACGGCGATGCGTGGGCACGACACCGAGCTCAACGGCAATGGTCTCGGTGTCCTGCTGCAGCGGCAGCGTGACCTCCGCGCCGCCGACGCAGGAGCCTCCTTCGAAGGCACCGATCGCGTGGCGCGCGACGCGCGAGGAGTCACGTGCCAGATAGACCCCGATCGACTCCAGCGACTCCCACCACGACGCCTGCCGGCCGGCCAGGTGTGCGGCTCGGATCGCGTCCCGCCAGGCACCCAGTGCGGGGTCGTCGGCCCTCAATTCGCGAACGTCCACCATGCGCGCGATTCAACGTGTCGCGTAGTGCCGGGGGCAACCGGTTATCGATCCGACCATCAGCGAACCTCAAGAGTGAGCAGGTCCTCCAGCCCACGAAAACCGTTCGTATCACGCGAAACCAGCACGCACCCATGTGCCATCGCCGTCGCGGCGACCATCCGGTCCACCACATGGGAACGAGCCGACCCGCCCGTCGCTGCGACTCTGGCGAGGATCGTGTCATAGGCGCTCACGCACGCGTCGTCGAACGGCAGTCCCGCACCGAAAGTGCGCTGCAATGCGGTCAGTCTGGACAATCGCTCCTTGAACACCGCCAGCTGACCTGTCGTGTGCAGCCCTTTCGTGAGCTCCGCCCACGTGAGCGAGCTCACCGCGAGATCGTCGAAGCCGGAGAGGTCGGGCGCAGGCTCGTCCGGCGTGCCGCGGGCGATCAAGATGTTCGTGTCGAGGAGTGCGATCACCGCGCATCCCACGGGTTGGGTACGTCGTCGGCGTCACGACGTTGCTCGGCAATCTCTGCCGCCCAGTCCTGTGCGAGCGGGCTGGTCTGCACGGCCGCCGCGAAGTCCTCCGCGGACACCTTGCTGCGACGCGGGGGCGGCACGAGGCGACCGATCTCGCGGCGATGGCGCGTCACGACATACGTCTCACCCCTCTCGACCTCGTCGAGAGCGGCCGTCGGGTTCTGTCGGAGCTGCCCCACCGTGATCGTCTTCATGAGGAAATTCTAGCAAAAGTAGACTTTTTCGATTGTTGTGCTCTCGCGAGGTCCGCTGCGTTGTCGCGAGCACCTGACAAACTCGCCACCCATGGAGCTGATCGACGAGGTGTATGACGGGCCGGCGTTTCGCGACGTGCTGGCCCGCGCCGAGACACCGCTGACTCTCGTCCGGTGTGACCTGCGCGGTTCGGACCTGCGGGATGCCGCCCTGACCGAGGTGACATTCACCGACTGCGTGCTCGACGAGGTCCGGCTGGACGGCGCGTCACTCGGCGGGGCGACGTTCACCGGCTGCCGGTTGATGGGGGCCGCGCTGCCGCACACCCGTGGCCTCGGATTCTCGCTGCACCGTTCGAACCTGTTCGCCGCGAACCTGACCGCCGCGGTGCTCTCGCACACGGACCTGACCGGCTGCCGCTTCACCGAGGCGGTGCTGCGTGGCGCGGACCTGCGCTCGTCGGTGTTCGACGGTTGCGAGCTGATCCACGCAGATCTGGCGGGCGCCAAGCTCGACGGCGCCGACCTGCGCGGCGCCGCCCTCGGCCCGTGCGACGTGGATCGGTTGCGTGCGTTGAAGGGCGCCATCATCACCGGGCGCCAGGCCGAGGACATCATCACCGAGCTCGCCGGGGTGACCATCGTCCAATGACGGCAGAGGTCGTGCCCAACCAGCGACCGTTGCCGGTTATGCACGTGACTCCGCCCAGATCCCAGCCGTTCCAGCGACCGTTGCCGGTTATGCACGCTCCGTCAGTGGGCGGACTCGCTCTCCAGCAGCACGACGCCGCCGATGACCAGCATGATGCCGATGCCCATCTTCGTCGTGAGCGGATCGCTGAAGATCGCCTTGCCCAGCAGCGCGGTCAATGCGACACCGATCGCCGACCAGATGCCGTAGGCGACACCGACCGGCATACCGTCTTTCAGCACCTGGGCCAGCAGCACGAAGGAGCCGCCATACCCGACGATGATCGGGATCAGCCAGAGCAGCTGTCGCAGACCGTCGGAGGCGCGCAGGCTCAGCGTCGCCCCCACCTCCAGCACGATCGCCCCGAGAAGCATCGCCCACACCGTCCAGCGTCCCGTCATGCCTGTCAGGTTAGAGGTCGGCTGCGCGCTGTCGTCGCCCGCGGCCGTCCGGCCAGGTCGGTGTGGTCCGCGACATCGGTCCAACCTCGTCGCAACAGTGCGCCCGGCAACGAATGACCTTGGCTGTCAGCGTGTTCCATCACCAGGAGACCGCCGGGACGCAGCAGCGCACGCGCCCGGTCGGCAACTTCGAGCGGGATGCGCAGCCCGTCGTCGCTGCCGCCGTACAAGGCGATCTCCGGGTCGTGCTCACGCACTTCGGGATCGACCGGCACCATGCCGACCGGGATGTATGGCGGATTGCTCACCACGACGTCGAAGGATCCCTCGCGACCGGCGAAGGCCTCCTGCGCCGCACCGAGGTCGATGGGCACGTCCAGGCCGAGCAGCTCCGCGTTGCGGGTTGCCCAGGCGTGTGCCATCGGGTCGAGTTCGACCGCCGCGACCTCTGCGGCGGGCGCCTCGTGCTTGATCGCCAGCGCGATCGCACCGGACCCGGTGCACAGGTCGACCACCCGCGCGTCGGCATGCCCGGCAAGCTCTGCGAGCACGATGTCGACGACGATCTCGGTTTCCGGCCGCGGCACGAAAACCCCTGGCCCGACGTGGAGTTCGAGGCCGCGGAAGGGTGCAGTGCCGGTGAGATGCTGCAGTGGCACCCGGGCGGTTCGCTGGTCGACCAACGTCCGGAACCGCGCCTCGGTCTCGTGGTCCGGCGTTTGGCCAAGCACCTGCCGGCGCTGCAGCTCCCCCGGCGACACCGCCCAGGAGTGAGCCAGCAGCAGCCGCGCGTCGGCCGCGGCACTCGGCACACCCGCCGCGACGAGTTGCTCGGTCGCCGACGCGAGCAGCGAGCGGACATCGCTCACGACGTGGTCGAACCTTCAGCGACGGCAGCCATTTTCGCCGCCTCATCAGTGTCGATGGCCGACTGGATGACCGCTGCCAGGTCGCCGTCGAGGACAGCGTCCAGGTTGTAGGACTTGTAGCCGGTGCGGTGATCGGCGATGCGGTTCTCCGGGAAGTTGTAGGTGCGGATCCGCTCGCTGCGGTCGACGGTGCGGACCTGCGAGCGGCGGGCGGCCGAGGCCTCCGCGTCGCGTTCCTCCTGCGCCAGCTGGCGCAGTCTGGCCTTCAGCACGCGCAACGCCGCTTCCTTGTTCTGCAGCTGCGACTTCTCGTTCTGGCAGGACACGACCAGGCCGGTCGGCAGGTGGGTGATGCGCACCGCCGAGTCGGTCGTGTTGACCGACTGCCCGCCCGGACCGGACGAGCGGTAGACGTCGACCTTCAGGTCGTTCGGGCCGAACTCGATCTCCTCGTCGTCCCCGTCGTCCAGGTCCGGCATCACCAGCACGCCGACGGCGGAGGTGTGGATGCGTCCCTGGCTCTCGGTGACCGGGACCCGCTGGACCCGGTGCACGCCGCCCTCGTACTTCAGCTTCGCCCACGGCGCCTGCCCCGGCTCGGGTTGACCCTTGGCACGGATCGTCAGGCGCACGTCGGTGTAGCCGCCGAGATCGGACTCGGTGCCGTCGGTGATCTCCGCGCGCCAGCCGGCGTGCTCGGCATACCGGAGGTACATGCGCACCAGATCCGCTGCGAACAAAGCGGATTCGGCGCCGCCGGCACCGGCCTTCACCTCGAGTATGACGTCCCGGTCGTCGTCCTCGTCCCGGGGTAGCAGCAGCTTGCGCAGCTTTTCCTCGGTCGCCGTGACCGCCTCCTCCAGAGCCGGCAGTTCCTCGGCGAAGGCGTCGTCCTCGGCGGCGAGCTCGCGCGCAGCGGCCAGGTCGTCGCGGGCCGCGGTCCAGGCGCGGTATGCAGCGACGGTCGGCGCGAGGGCGGCATACCTCTTGTTGAGCCGGCGCAGCGTCTTGGGGTCGCCGTGCACGGCCGGGTCGGCCAACTGGCGCTCCAGGTCGGCGTATTCGTCGGCGACGGCTGCTGCGGACTCGATCATGGGTGGGCCTTCTTCGTCAGCTCGGGCGTGGCGGCACAGCAAACCGCCGGCCCCTTCTCTCGTTCGAGAGTGGGACCGGCGGTGCGGCGAAGCTACTTGGCGGCCTTCTTGCCGTAGCGCTCCTGGAAGCGGGCGACACGACCACCGGTGTCCAGAATCTTCTGCTTGCCGGTGTAGAAGGGGTGGCACTGCGAGCACACGTCGGCGCTGATCGAGCCGGACGAGGCGGTGCTGCGGGTGGTGAAGGTGGCGCCGCAGGTGCAGGTCACCTGGGTCTCACCGTAGGACGGGTGAATGTCCTTCTTCATGGGAATCTCCTCGCGATCTTCTGCCCTCCGGGTCGCAGCCGCTGAGTGCGCCCGCGTGAACCGGTGGACCAACCGATGATTCTGCCAGCTGGCAGACGTACAGTCCAAACGAGAACGCTGCCCGGCATATTCCGTGGCACGCACCCCTGCCGGCGCGCCGGGGAAATTGGCCGTTCTCCGGAAACCATTTACGTGTCCCGTCGTGCCAAGGTGAAAGAGTCAGCTCTCCCCTGGGCTGATCATTTCCTCTGATGGTCACGGAGTCACGATGAATCGTCCTTTGTCCCGACGCAACTTCCTGGTTGCCGCCCTGGCCGTGCCGGTCGCGGCCGGCGCCACCGCGGCGACCGCCGCACCGGCCCTGGCGGTCGATCAGCACGACCAGTTCACCGCAGCGGCCACCCGGTATGGCGTGCCCGCCTCCGTGCTGGCCGCCGTCTCCTACGGCCAGACCCGGTGGGAGGACCACGCCGGCCGGCCCAGCACCAGCCTCGGCTACGGCCCGATGCACCTGATCGACGGCGCCGCCGCGCAGGCCCAGCGCGACGCGGCCGCCGGCAAGTCCGCCGGTCACGTCATCGACACGCTCGGCCGCGCAGCCGCGCTGACCGGCCAGTCCAAGGACACGCTGCGCACCGACACGGCCGCCAACATCATGGGCGCCGCCGCCGTCATCGCGCACGCGCAGCGCACCCTCGGCCACGCCGTCGGCGTCCACACCGACCCCGCGAGCTGGTACGAAGCGGTCGCCACGACCAGCGGTTTCAGCACCGCGGCCAGCCAGCGCAGCTTCGCCGACGACGTGATCAGCGACCTGCGGTCCGGCGTCGCCAAGAACGCCTCGGGCGTCAAGCTGCAGTTGCCGGCCGGCAAGGTCGGCAGCGTCACCGCCCAGCGCGCGGTGCTCACGAAGCGGGTCGAGACGGCCGCCAGGAAGAGGAAGCCGGCGCCATACCCGATCGACGCGCCGAAGCACCTGCCCGTCGACTGGGTTCCGGCGCCCTACGAGAAGCTCGGCGACGACCCCGGCGACTACGGCAACCACGACCTGGGCCGCCGCCCAGTGACTCCCGCGCTCAACACCATCGTCATCCACGACACCGAGTGCTCCTACGACGAGGCGCTCAGCCTGGTGCAGGACCCGACCTACCTGGCGTGGAACTACACCGTCCGCTCCAGCGACGGCCTGATCGCCCAGCACCTGGAGGCCAAGGACATCGGCTGGCACGCGGGCAACTGGTATGTCAACACCCACTCCATCGGCATCGAGCACGAGGGATACGCCACCGCGGGTCCGACCTGGTTCTCCGAGCCGATGTACCGCAAGTCGGCGCGATTGGTGTCCTACCTGGCCAAGGAATACAAGATCCCGCTGGACCGGGCGCACATCATCGGCCACGACCAGGTCCCGGCCACCACCAACTCCGGCATCAAGTCGATGCACTGGGACCCGGGCCCCTTCTGGGACTGGGAGCACTACTTCGAGCTGCTCGGCGCCCCGCTGTCCCGCGGCACGCGCCCGAAGAAGAAGCTCGCAGTCGGCGACATCGTCCGGATCCTGCCCGGCTTCGACGGCAACGAGCAGACCGTGACCGGCTGTGACACCAACAACCCGCCGATCTGTGTCGTGGACGGGCCGCAGCCGGCCGCCAACTTCGTCGCGCTGCACCAGCAGCCGGACGAGGGCGCCCCACTGGTCAAGGACATCGGACTGCACCCCGACGGTTCGGCGTCCACCACGAAGCCGGACGACGTCGGAGCGCGTGCCGCCACCGGTGAGGACTACGTCGTCGCCGACGTGTATGGCGACTGGACCGCCATCTGGTACCTCGGCCAGCAGGCGTGGTTCCACAACCCGCACAAGTCGCCGACCGCCCGGCTGGTCAAGAACGGCGTCAAGGCCACGCCACGCCGCGGCAAGGACGTGCAGGTCTACGGCCGCGCCTACCCGGAGGCCTCGGCATACAGCGATCCGGCCGACGTGCAGGCCATCTCGCCGTTCAGTTACGTGTGGGGCGGCGACCAGGAGTACGTCATCGCCGACACGGACGTGCCGACGGACTACTACAAGGCCAAGACGTATGACGCCACGACCCCGAACGACCACATCGACATCGTCGGCAAGACCAAGTACTACCTGGTCTACTTCGGCCACCGGGTCATGTACGTCCAGGCCAAGGACGTGCGGCTGAGCTGAGTTCTCCGCGTCGACTCCTCGCGAGTGACACCGAAGGCCCGGTCGAGCGCGCTCGACCGGGCCTTCACTGTCACCTGGTCATGGTCTCGGCGAAGTCGTCGGTCACTGGAAACCATTTACGCGTTGCAGAGTGGCAAGGTGAAAGAGTCAGCTCTCGCAGGGCCGATCGCCCCTTGATGATCACGGAGTCACCATGAGTCGTCCTTTGTCCCGTCGCAACTTCCTGGTGGCCGCGCTGGCGGTGCCGGTCGCCGCCGGAACCGCTGCCGCCACCGCCGGTCCCGCGCTCGCGGTCGACCAGCACGACCAGTTCACCGCGGCAGCCGGGAAGTACGGCGTGCCGGCCGCCGTCCTGGCCGCGATCTCCTACGGCCAGACCCGCTGGGAGGACCATGCCGGCCGGCCCAGCACCAGCCTCGGCTACGGGCCGATGCACCTGATCGATGGCGCCGCCGCGCAGGCCCAGCGGGACGCCGCCGCCGGCAAGGGCGCGGACACCGCCGGAGTCGTCGACACCCTCGGCCAGGCGTCGACCCTGACCGGTCTGTCCAAGGACACGCTGCGCACCGACACCGCCGCCAACATCATGGGCGCCGCCGCGGTCCTCGCCGACGCCCAGCGCACCCTCGGCCACGCCGTCGGCGTCCACACCGACCCGGCCACCTGGTATGCCGCCATCGCCTCCAGCTGCGGTTTCGCCACCGCAGCGAGCCAGCGCAGTTTCGCCGACGACGTGATCAGCGACCTGCGGTCCGGCGTGGCGAAGAAGGCCTCGGGTGTCCAGCTGCAGTTGCGGGCCGGCAAGGTCGGCAGCGTCACCGCCCAGCGTGCGGTCATCACCCGGCGGGTCGAGACGGCCGCCACGAAGCAGAAGCCCGCGCCATACCCGATCGACGCGCCCAAGAACCTGCCGGTCGACTGGGTGCCTGCGCCCTACGAGCAGTTGAGCGCCGACCCGGGCAACTACGGCAACCACGATCTCGCCCGCCGGCCCGCCTCCCCCGCGCTCAACACCATCGTCATCCACGACATGGAGGGCTACTACAGCGGCAGTCTGAAGCTGGTCCAGGACCCGACCTATCTGGCATGGAACTACTCGGTGCGCTCCAGCGATGGCTTGATCGCCCAGCACCTGGAGGCTGCGGACGTCGGCTGGCACGCGGGCAACTGGTACGTCAACTCGCACTCGATCGGCGTCGAGCACGAGGGCTTCGCGGTGTCGGGACCGACGTGGTTCTCCGAGCCGATGTACCGCAAGTCGGCGCGGCTGATCGCCTACCTGTGCAAGGAATACAAGATCCCGGTCGACCGGGCGCACATCATCGGCCACGACCAGGTGCCCGCGACCACCAATGCCGGCATCCGGTCGATGCACTGGGACCCGGGGCCCTTCTGGGACTGGGAGCACTACTTCGAACTGCTCGGCGCCCCGCTCGACAAGGGCACCAAGGCCAAGAAGAAGTTCGCGGTGGGCGACCTCATCCGGATCCTGCCGGGCTTCGACGGCAACGAACAGATCGTCACCGGCTGTGACACCAACAACCCGCCGATCTGTGTCGTCGACGGGCCGCAGCCGGCGACCAACTTCGTCGCGCTGCACCAGCAGCCGGACGAGGGCGCCCCGCTGGTCAAGGACATCGGGCTCCATCCCGACGGTTCCGCGTCGACCACCAAGCCGGACGACGTCGGTGCGCGCGCCAATGCCGGGACCGACTTCGTCGTCGCCGATGTGTATGGCGACTGGACCGCGATCTGGTACCTCGGCCAGAAGTCGTGGTTCCACAACCCGCGGACGTCACCGACTGCCCGGATCCTGAAGAAGGGCGTGAAGGCGAAGCCGAAGAACGGCAAGGACATCCAGGTCTACGGCCGCGCCTACCCGGAGTCGTCGGCATACCCGGACCCGTCGTGGGACCAGGGCGTGGCGCCGTTCAACTATGTGTGGGGTGCCGACCAGGAGTACGTCATCGCGGACACGAACGTGCCGACGGACTACTACAAGGCCTGGTATTACGACATCACGACGCCGAACGACCACATCGACATCGTCGGCACGACGAAGTACTACCTGGTCTACTTCGGCCACCGGGTCATGTACGTCCGGGCCGACGACGTCGAGTTGAGTTGATTGCTCCGACTCCTCGCAGGTGACAGGCAAGGAGACGGCAACCGCACGAAAGGCCGGCCACAGTAAGAGGCCAGGAGACCGCAACCGAACGATAAGTGGACGCCCGCGAAGCGACGACCAAGACAGGGACGGGGGGGGGGGGGGGCGGGGGGGGGGGGGGGGGGCGGGGGGGGGGGGGCGGGCGGGGGGGGGTGCGCGGGGGGGGGGGGGGGGGGGGGGGGGGGGGGGGGGGGGGGGGGGGGCGGGGGGGGGCGCGGGCGGGCCGGGGGGGGGGGGGGGGGGGGGGGGGGGGGGGGGGGGGGGGGGGGGGGGGGGGGGGGGGCGCGGCGGGCCGCGCGCGCGCCGCCGCGCGGCCGGCCGGGGCGCCCGGGGGGGCGGGGCGGGGGGGGGGGGGGGCGGGG
>NZ_JBQCGS010000059.1:0-29591 GCF_051955415.1 Flexivirga sp. | reverse complement strand
CCTGGAAGATCATCTGGATGTCCCGGCGCATCGGCCGGAGCGCCTTCTCCTAGAGGTCGGCAATCTCACGTCCCTCGAACTCGATCGAGCCGGAGGTGGGTTCCAGCAGGCGGGTCACCAGGCGACCGGTCGTGGTCTTGCCACAGCCGGACTCTCCCACCAGGCCGAGCGTCTCACCCTTGGCCAGATCGAAGCTCACCCCGTCGACCGCGCGCGTCTGCAGGGTCTTGGGGAACAGCCCGGTGTATTCCTTCACCGGGAAGTGCTTCACCAGGTCCTTGACGGTCAGCAGGACGTCACGCTCACGCGACGACTCGTGCACGATCGGCTGCTCCGCCGGATGCGCCGAGCCGTCCGCCGACTCGCCGCTCCCCTTGGTGATGTCGACGGTGCTGCCGCTTGCGGCAGCGTCAGTGGTGTTGTCAGTCATCGATCACTCCAGGTTGGGGGCGACTTCGTCGGCGAAGATCGCAGCGGGGTCTGCCAGGTGGCAACGGGTGAGGCGTCCCGGCTCACCCGGCACCGGGAGGAACTCCGGCATCTCGGTCGCACACCGATTGTCCGGCACGCGGTCCGAGTAGGGACAACGAGGCCGGAACGAGCAGCCGTCGGGCAGGTTCAGCAAACTCGGCGGGTTGCCCGGGATCGGCTTGAGGTCCGAGCCGACATCGGCCGTCAATGACGGCACCGAGCTGAGCAGCCCCCAGGTGTAGGGCATGCGCGGGTTGGCCAGCACCTCCTGCGCGGTCCCCTTCTCGACGCTGCGGCCGGCATACATCACCAACACGTGATCGGCGACCTCCGCGACGACCGCCAGGTCGTGCGTGATCATGATGATGGCCGACCCGAACTCACGCTGCAGGTCGTTCATCAGGTCCAGGATCTGCGCCTGCACCGTCACGTCCAACGCGGTCGTCGGTTCGTCGGCGATGAGCAGCTTCGGGTCGTTGACGAGCCCGAGCGCGATCATCGCCCGCTGCCGCATGCCCCCGGAGAACTCGAACGGGTACTGCTTGGCCCGTCGGTCCGGGTTGGGCACGCCCACTCGGTCCAGCATCTCGACGGCGCGCTTGGCGGCCACCGACTTGGAGACCTTGTGGTGCGCCAGATAGGCCTCGGCGATCTGTGCACCGACCTTCTTGAAGGGGTGCAGGGAGGACTGCGGGTCCTGGAAGATCATCGCGACCGTCTCGCTGCGCAGCTTGCGGAACTCCGCCTGCGACAGGCCGACGAGCTCCTTGCCGTCCAGCTTGATGGAACCACTGATCCGGCTGCGCTTGGGGTCGTGCAGGCCCATGACCGCCATCGACGAGACGCTCTTACCGGACCCCGACTCGCCCACGATGGCCAGCGTCTGTCCGGCCTTCACCTCGTAGGAGACACCGTTGACCGCACTGATCAGGCCCTCCTCGGTCGGGAACTGCACCTGCAGGTCCTCGACCGTGAGGATGACCGGGGCGTTGGGGTCCAGCGGCGGACGCCGCTGAGTGCCCGGCTCGCCGGCCGGGGATGTCGTTGTCTGTGTCATGTCAGCTTCACTGTCGGGTCGACGGCAACGTAGAGCAGATCGACGAGGAGGTTTCCGAGGACGATGAACGTCGCGCCGACCAGGACTGTTCCCGCGATGACCGGCAGGTCATTCGTGCTGATCGCGTCCAGGCCGAGGCGTCCGATGCCCCGCACGTTGAACACCTGCTCGGTGAAGATGGAGCCCGACAGCTGCAGGGCCACATCGATCCCGATGAGGGTCAGGTAGGGAGCCACCGTCGCTCGCAACGCGTGCCGCCAGACGACGCGGCGCTCCGAGATGCCCTTGGACCGGGCTGTCCGCACGAAGTCGCTGGACAGCGTGTTGATCATGAAGGCGCGCACATAACGCACGTAGGCGGTGGCCGCGAACAGTCCGAAGATGATCCAGATCGCCAGGAACCCCTTGAACCAGGTGCCCGGATCCTGCGTCAGCGGCGTGTAACCGGTGGCCGGCAGGATCTTCCAGGTGAAGATCAAGTAGAGGTTCAGGATGAGCGCGATCGCGTAGTAGGGCATCGCGCTGATCACCTGGGAGACACCGACGAGGACACGGTCGAGAGGTGAGCCACGGTTACGTCCACACACCACGCCGAGCAACAGACCCACCGGGATGTAGACGATCATCCCGCCGAAGACGATGGCGAAGGTGACCGGCATGACCTGCTTGACCTGGTCGGTCACCGACTGGCTCTGCACGTAGGACCAGCCCAGACACGGTGCGTCGCAGTGGCCGATCACCTGACCGTCGTTGGTGATGTCGCGACCGGCGACCAGACCCTTGAGGTAGGTGCCGAACTGCGACACGACCGGCTTGTCCAGGCCGAGTGCGTGGTTGATGTCGTGCACCTTCTGGTTGGTGCACTTGGTGCCGCAGATCTGGTATGCGACGCCGTCCTTGGCCGGTCCGGTGAAGAACAGGCCGAAGGTCAGCACGATTGTCGCGAACAGCACCGAGATCGCAAGCAGCAATCTCCGGGCGATGTAGACGATCACGTAGTGGCTCCTCGAAAGATGATGACCCGCCGGTGACCGGGATGGCGGAGCCGACGCTCCCCAGCCCGGTCACCGGTGGTTGTGACGACGTGCGTCAGTTGCTGACCCAGAGCTGGGACAGGCTCGGCATGCTGATGATGGGGTTCAACCCGACGTTCTTGACGTTCTTGCCGAACGTCGCGGTGTTCATCGAGTAGTAGTCCGGCAGACCAGGCACGTACTTGGTCATGATCTCCTGGTCCAGCGCCGCCCACTCGGGCGCAGCCTTCTCCGGGTCCATCTTGCCGATCTTGTCCATCTTGGCATTGATCTCGGCGTTCTTGAACTGACCGACGGTGGTGCCGTCGGGGATGCCCTCGCCGCTGAACAGCACCGGGTAGACCGAGTCACCGGTCGGCCAGTCGTAGCACCAGCCGGGGGTGCCCTGCAGCATGTTGACCGGCGCGTTCGGGTCCGCGATCTTCTTGGTGCGCTCCGCCTTGGGGATCGGGAGGTCCTTCACCTTGAAGCCGGCAGCCGTCAGGCCGGCCTTACGGGCGGTGTTGGCCGCCACCGACTGGGGGTTGTCGCCGGTGTAGTAGTAGGACAGCTCGAACCCGAGCTTGCCGGCCTTCTTCAGGATCTCCTTGGCCTTGGCCGGGTCACCGTTGCCCTGGCCGGTGGCGTAGGGCAGCGGCGGGTACTTCTTGTAGCCCTGCAGGCTGGGCGCCGCGTATGTGGTCGCCGGCTGCAGGTTGATCTTGGACGTACCGCTGGCCTTGCGGATCTGGTTCCACGGGTAGGCGTAGCCGATCGCCTTACGAACGTTCAACGGAATCTTGTTGACGTTCATGTTGACGTAGTACTCACAGGACGAGGGACCGAGCGCGAACTGGTCCTTCTGCGCACCGGTCACCTTCGACTCCAGCGAGGAGTCGAGTGCGCCGATGTTGACGGTGTTGGAACCCACGCCGCTGTTGGCCAGGATGCGCTGCTGCGACGCCAGGTCGACGATCGCGAAGTTGATCTGCACCTTGTCCGGGTAGGCGTGCCGCACCGGGTCGGTCTTGGGGTCCCAGTTGGTGTTGCGCGACAGCACCATCTTGGAGCCGATGCTGTAGCTGTCCACCTTGTAGGGGCCGGTGGTCAGCGGGTGCTTCTGGTAGTCGTTCTTGGTGTCCTTGGCCTTGGGCACCGGGGTGAACTCCGGGAACGAGGCGAAGTAGTTGAACGAGGGGACCTTCTGGGTCAGGTGGAAGACCAGGGTGTCGTCGCCCTGGGTGGTGACGCCCTTGAAGTCGGCGTTGGGCTGCTTGTACGGGCCCAGGTAGCTCTTGCCACCGACCAGGAACTGACGCTGGTAGTCGGTGCCGTTGAGGGCGACGCTCTCCTTGGCGAAGGAGCGCTTGATGCCGTAGACGAAGTCCTCGATCTTGACCGGGGAGCCGTCGGAGTACTTCAGGCCGGGCTTGATCTTGAAGGTCCAGGTCAGACCATCCGCGGACGGGGTGCCGACGTTGGTCGCGAGGTCCGGCACGAGCACCGGCTTGCCGTTGACGATCTGGTACTGCGTCAGCGTGCGGTAGAGGTACTGCGTCGCGAACGCGTTGGAGTCGACGTAGTAGATGCCGGCCGGGTCCATGGTGGGCGGGTTCGACGAGTCGTCGATGTAGATCGTGCCGCCCTTCTTGGCACCCTTGACCTCCGGCGCCGGGCCCTTCAGGTCGGGGTTGGTCACGGCCTGGGCGGCCTTCGTCTGCTCCGCGGCCGCGGTGTTGTTGCCGCTGCCGCCGCCGTTGCTGCTGCCGCTGCCTGACGGACCTCCGCTGCTGCAGGCGGCCAACGACACCGCAGTGAAACCTGCAGCGGTCAGCGCGACCATTTTCGTCCAGCGCATTTGTGTTTCTCCCTTTTTCGTTACTTTCCGGCACAGCCCGGAAAGAGTCTGTGATGTGTCGTGCCGTGTGTCAGAGGTGCCGGAACCCGGGCGTCAGCGCCGGGTGTTGGGGTTGAAGGCGTCGGACACCGCGTCGCCCAGCAGGCTGAGGCACAGCACGAGGAGGAGCAATCCGGCGAGCGGCACGAGCATCGGCAGCGGGAAGGCCTGCATCTGCTGCTGACCCAGTGAGATGTCGAGGCCCCAGTCCGCGGTCGGCAGGCTGATGCCCACGCCGAGGTAGGAAAGCCCGGCTTCGAGTCCGATCAGCGCCGGAAGGGACGTGGTGAACGCCACCAGGATCACGCTGGTCAGGTTGGGCAGCATCTCCTTGAAGAGGATGCGTCCGGTGGGCGATCCGAGCGACCGGGCCGCCTGCACGAACTCCTTCTCGCGCAGGGCCAGCACCTCGCCGCGGATCAGGCGGCACAGGCCCGCCCAGCCGAAGATGGTCAGCGCGATGAAGACTGCGGCAATACGGATCTTCTGCTGCTCACTGGACGTCGCCTGTCCGCCGGGCACCAGGTAGTTGCTCATGATCGGCACCAGCGCGATCGCGAAGAGCAGGAACGGCAGGGACAGCACCAGGTCGACGAACCAGCCGATGACACGGTCGATCCAGCCGCCGAAGAAGCCGCTGACCAGGCCGAGGACCACGCCGATGATGGTGGTCACGACGGTGACGATCAGGGCGATCGAGAAGGACGGCCGGATGCCGTAGACGAACCGCGCGAAGACGTCGTACCCAGTGTTGGACGTGATGCCCAGCCAGTGCGACCCGTTGGTGTAGAACGTCGGCAGGTTGTCGTCGCCGATCAGGTTGTAGTTGGGCGCCGTCGGCGATTGGCCTTCGATGCCCGCAATGAGCGGGGCGAAGATGCCCATCAAGAGGAAGAGCACGATGATGACCGCGCAGGTGACGGCGATGCGGTCCTTGCGCAATCGCGCGAACGCGATCTGCGCCGGCGACTTGCTCTTCTGCCCCCCGTCGTCTCCGTGATCCGTCTTGCCCAGGACAGCCGTTGAACCGTCGGTGTGGTGAACTTCACCGACCTCGGTGAGCGTCTCGTTGACGCCGCCTGGCCCAGAGGTCATCGATCCTCCATACGAGTTTTGGATGCCGGCTTCGTCAGAACCGCCGACGCTTTCGTGGTCACTCAGCCGTGCCCCCGCCCGCTGCGACGGCACAACGATGCCACAGCGGACGGGGACCCGGAACTAGTCAAGGTGAAGGTCACCTAATCGTTACATTGTGTGAGTTGTGCCTCAGCCCACCCAGATCTGTGCGAAATCGGGCAGACCGTGGGTCGGATCGGGGATCACATTGTGCACCTTGTTGCCGAGCACCGAGCTCGCCTTGGAGTAGGACAGTGGGAGACCCATGACCTGCTCGGTCATCTTCTTGTCGAAGGCCAGCCACTCCGGCTCCGCGGCCGTCGGGTCCATCGCGCTGATCCGGTTGAGCTCCTTGTCGATCGCCGCGTCGCGCAGGTTGGCGACGGAGCGACCGTCCTTGGCAGTCGTCGAGCTGAACAGCTGCGGGTAGATCGAGTCGCCGGACGGCCAGTCGTAGCACCACGACTGGATGCCCTGCCCGACATTCTCCGGAGCGTTGGGGTCGTTGATCTTCTCGGAGAACTCGGCCTGGCTGACCGGGACGTCCTTGACCTTGAACCCGGCCTCCTGGAACGCCGCCTTCTTGGCGTTGTTCTCGGCCACGTCCTCGGTCTTGTCGCTCACGTAGTACCAAGACAGCTCGAAGCCCAGCTTGCCCGCCTTCTTCAGCATCGCCTTGGCCTTGGCCGGGTCGCCGCTGCCCTTGCCGATGAGACCGTTGACCGGGGGGTACTGCTGGATCCCCGGCACCTGGGGCGGCGCGTAGGTCGTCGCCGGATCCAAGGTCAGGGAGCTGTCACCCACCGCCTTGCGGGATTGGTCGTACGGGTAGGCGATCGCGATCGCCTTACGGACCTCGAGCGGGATCTTCTGGGAGTCCAGCGGCAGATAGGCCTCGCACGGAGACGGTCCGAAAACGATCTGCTTTGCCTGCGAGTTGACCTTCGAGCTCAGACTGGCATCCAGTCCGGAGATGTCGACGGTCGTCGCGCCGGATCCGGAGTTGGCCAGGATCTGCTGCTGCTGGGTCAACGCGGTGACGCCGAGCTTGACGTCGATGGTGTCCGGGTACTGGTGCCGGATCGGGTCCGACTGTGCGTCCCACTGGGGGTTCTTCTCCAGCACGATGCTGGTGCCCTTGCTGAAGCTCTTGAACTGGTAGGGGCCGGTGGCCAGCGGGTCCTTCTCGTAGGCGGCCTTCTTCTCCGCCGATTGTGGCACCGGGCTCGCGGCGGGGAACGCCAGATAGTAGGGCAGCGTCGGCCACTTGCGGGTGAGGTGGAAGATGACGGTGTCGTCGCCCTGCGAGGTGACGCCCTGGAAGTCCTTGCCGGCATCCTTGAACGGACCCTGGTAGGTGTCACCACCGACGAGGTAGGTCTTCAGGTAGGGCACGGGGCCGTTGCCGCCGAGGTTCTCGTCGAAGGACCGTTTGATGGCGTAGACGAAGTCGGCCGCCTTGACCGGCTGGCCGTTGCTGTACTTCATGCCCGGCTTGATCTTGAAGGTCCAGGTCTTGCCGTCCGCGGACTCCTTGCCCAGACCTTGCGCCAGGTCGGGCACCAGCGTGGAGACACCGTCCTTGCTCACCTGGTAACCGGTCAGACCGCGCGTCACCAGCTCGGACAGGATCGTCATCGAGAACTCGTAGTAGGCGCCGGCGGGGTCGAAGGTCGGCGGCGCGCCGGCGGCGGTGATCGTCAGCGTCCCGCCCTTCTTCGCCCCGGAGATCTCCGGCGCGGGGCCCTTGACCGAGGCGTCCATCGCCGAGGACTTCACCTTGGCCCTGGGACTCGACGACGACTTCGACGAGTTGTTGCTCTTGCTGCTCGGGCCGCTGCTGCTGCACGCGGCCAACGGCATGGCGATCATGACCACGGCCGCGGCGATCTTGCTCGACCTACGCATGTTTATCTCCGATTCGGTGAAGCGACGGGACGATCTCTGAACGCTGCCACGAACACCCATGGCGCGTGCGGCATTTACAGCCGGCGAAACGAGATCGTTACTTGTTTACCATCACGCCTCACCGGCGCGGGCTCAATTGGCCTGATCGTCCGTACCTCGGATGACCGAGCGCAGCGACAGCCACCGCGGACCGAGGTTCTGCTCCCATCCCCGGTCGGTGGGTCGGTAGTAGTCGGCGTCGACCAGGTCGTCCGGGAGGAACTGCTGGTGACCGACCCCGGACGGCTCGTCGTGGGTGTAGCGGTAGCCGTCGCCGTGCCCCCACGCGGCCGCACCGGCATACCCCGAACCCCGCAGGTGCGGCGGCACCGCTCCCCCGCGGCCGGCGCGGACGTCCTCGATGGCCGCATTGATGCCGCGGTATGCGGCGTTCGACTTCGGCGCGAGCGCGTTGTGCACCACCGCCTGGCCCAGGATGATGCGCGCCTCCGGCATACCGATCTGGGCGACCGCGTGCATCGCCGCGACAGCCGTCTGCAGGGCGGTCGGGTCCGCCATACCGACGTCCTCGCTGGCGCTGATCACGATCCTCCGGGCGATGAAGCGCGGGTCCTCGCCGGCCTCCAGCATGCGTGCCAGGTAGTGCAGCGCCGCGTCGACGTCGCTGCCGCGCATCGACTTGATGAGCGCGCTGGCCACGTCGTAATGCTGATCACCCGCACGGTCATAGCGCACCGCCGCAGTCGCCATCGCCTGCTCGACGTGCGCCAGCTCGATGGGGATCGGGTGCACCTCCGGCCCGGTGGCGTCCTGGGCGACGCCCGCCGCCGCTTCCAGAGCCGTCAGAGACCGCCGAGCATCGCCGCCGGCCATCCGGACCAAGTGCGCGCGGCCCTCGTCGGAGAGAGTGAACTTCCCTGCCAGACCTCGGGGCTCGGTCACCGCGTCGTCCAGCAATGCAGCGACGTCGTCGTCGTCGAGTGACTCCAGCCGCACCAGCATCGAGCGGGAGAGCAGCGGCGCGATGACGCTGAAGCTCGGATTCTCGGTCGTGGCCGCGACAAGGACGACCAGCCGGTTCTCGACACCCGGCAGTAAGGCGTCCTGTTGCGCCTTGCTGAACCGATGGATCTCGTCGAGGAACAGCACCGTCTGGCGCCCGTAGAGGCTGCGGTCGCGAGTGGCCTGCTCCATCACCGCGCGGACGTCCTTGACGCCGGCGTTGATCGCCGACAGCTCGACGAAGCGCCGGTCCGCAGCATGGGCGACCAGGTGGGCAAGCGTCGTCTTGCCGGTGCCGGGTGGCCCCCACAGGATCGCCGAGATCGGCCCGGCCGCCCCGCGTGCGCCCTCGATCAACCGGCGCAGCGGACTGCCCTGCTGGAGCGCGTCGCGCTGGCCGCGGACCTCCTCCACCGAGCGCGGTCGCATCCGGACGGCGAGCGGCGCGCTCGTCGCTCCACCGGAGGTGTCGTCGCCAGTGGCGCTGAACAGATCATCGGACACCCATGACACGCTAATGCCCGTGCCGGACACCATGATTCGCCGCCTCCCGGGCGACGCACTGCACGAATTGTTCCCCGAGGATCCCTTCCTGCGATGGGACCTCGCACACCCGCATACCTCCGACATCTGGGTGCACGGTGATGCCGTTGCGTTCCAGCGCCATTCACACTCCCGTCACATCCACGGCATCTCGGTGCTGGGTGGCCAGGACGTGCCCGCACTGCTGGACGCCGTACTCGAGGAACTGCCCCCGGACGTCAACGGACTCGCGGTCGAGCGGCAGTTCCTGGCGCTGGTGCAACAACGGCTCGGTAGCCGGCTCGCGGCCGGCGGCGACTGGGACTGGATGTGGACCGAGCTCGCGCCGCCGCGCGCACCGGCCGAGCCGGAACTCGTCGAACTGGACGACCTGCGGGACGCTACCGAGATCACCGCCCTGAACCAGGTCGGCAATCCGACCGCCGAGTCCGAACCCGGCACCGGCCGGACCCGACTCTGGCTCGGCGCACGGGAGTCCGGTCGGCTGATCGCCGCCGGCGCCATGCACCTGACCCCCGCAGGTGCGCCGCACCTGGCCGGCATCGTCGTCCACCCGCGGGCGCGCGGGCGTGGCCTCGGCGTCGCCGTCACCGGCGGCCTCGCCCGGCGGGCGGTCGACGAGTACGGCGTCTGCAGCCTCGGCATGTATGCCGACAACGACCGCGCCCGCGCGATCTACGAGCGTCTCGGCTTCCGCGTCGCCCGGGCCTGGGCCAGCCGGCGACTGCTCCCCAGCGATACCGACCGGTAACCGTCGGTCATGATGGCGCCATGGCACCCCACGAAACTCTCCCCCGCTGCGCTCCTCCGATACTTCGCGGGGACCCCGCATGAGCGAACTCGGTGCCGCGCTCCGGCTGGAGCGATCCGGCCACGACTGGACCGGCGAACTCAGCGACGACTGGGCGATCGGGACGGCGACCAACGGCGGCCTGCTGATGGCACTTGCCGGCAAGGCCGCAGCCGGTTGCAGCGTCGCCGGGGGCGGCCACCGGGATCCGTTGAGCCTCTCCGCTGTGTTCCTCTCCCCCGGCGGCCCGGGTCCGGTGCTGCTGCGCCCGACGATCCTGCGTGTCGGTCGCTCGATGACGACAGCGCAGGTCAGCGTCATACAGCAGGACGACGGAGACGAGGTGGAGCGGCTGCGCGCCCACGTGACACTGGGCGACCTCGACAGGTACGCCGAACCGGTGCTGAAAACCGTTGCGGCACCGTCTATTCCGTCACCGGAGCAGTGCGCCTCCGCGAAGGATGCGCCGCCGAACGTGCTGCTCGACTCTGGCTTCCTCCGACGCCTCGACCTGCGGATGGACCCCGCCACCGTCGGTTGGGCCCTGGGCACGCCGAGCGGTGCGGGCGAGCTGCGTGGCTGGTTGCGGCTCGCGGACGGCACCGATTTCGACGCGGTGAGCCTGTTGCTTGCGCTCGACGCGTTCCCGCCGGTGTCGTTCGATCTCGGGTCGGTGGGCTGGGTGCCGACCGTGGAGTTCACCGGTTATGTGCGCGGCACACCGGCGCCCGGTTGGCTGCAGCTGCGGCTGCACACCGAGCACGTCGCGGGCGGGCTGCTCAACGAGGACTGCCAGGTGTGGGATTCCACCGGACGGCTCGTCGCGCACTCGCGGCAGTTGGCGTCCGCCCGCTTCCCCGCCTCGACCGCCGACTGACGCAACTGACGCCGAGTGACGCATTTTCAAATGCGGCACTCGGCGTCGAGTGCGTCACTCGGCGTGCGCGGCCTCGGACTTCTCGCCCTTCTTCTCCGGCGTGGCGTCGACGCCAGCCTCCTTGCGCTGGGCGGCGGTGATCGGCGCGGGCGCAGCGGTCAGCGGGTCGTAGCCGCCGCCCGACTTCGGGAAGGCGATGACCTCACGGATCGAGTCGGTGCCGGCGAGCAGCGCGCAGATGCGGTCCCAGCCGAACGCGATGCCGCCGTGCGGCGGTGCACCGAAGGCGAACGCGTCGAGCAGGAAGCCGAACTTCTCCTGCGCCTCCTCCTCGGACAGGCCCATCACCTTGAACACTCGCTCCTGAATGTCCTTGCGGTGGATACGGATCGAGCCGCCGCCGATCTCGTTTCCGTTGCAGACCATGTCGTAGGCGTAGGCGAGTGCCGAGCCGGGGTCGGTGTCGAAGGTGTCGAGGTACTCCTTCTTCGGCATCGTGAACGCGTGGTGCACCGCGGTCCAGGCACCGGCACCGACCGCGACGTCACCGGAGGCGACGGCGTCCGCGGCCGGTTCGAAGAGTGGCGCGTCCAGCACCCACAGGAAGGACCACTTCGACTCGTCGATGAGTCCGCAACGGCGGCCGATCTCCAGCCGGGCCGCCCCGAGCAGCGCACGGGAGGACTTGGCGTCGCCCGCGGCGAAGAAGATGCAGTCGCCCGGCTGGGCGCCGACGTGAGCCGGCAGCGCCGCGATCTCGGCCTCGGTGAGGTTCTTGGCGACCGGACCGGTGAGGGTGCCGTCGTCCTGCACGAGGATGTAGGCCAGCCCCTTCGCGCCGCGCTGCTTGGCCCACTCCTGCCAGGCGTCGAGCTGGCGGCGGGGCTGCGACGCACCACCGGGCATGACGACCGCGCCGACATACGGCGCCTGGAAGACGCGGAACGTGGTGTCCTTGAAAAGCTCTGTGCACTCGACGAGTTCGAGGTCGAAGCGCAGGTCGGGCTTGTCCGAGCCTTACTTCGCCATCGCGTCGGCATACGTCATCTGCGGGAACGGCGTCGGGATGTCCACCCCGATGACCTGCCACAGCGCCTTGGCGATCGCCTCGCCGAGTTCGATGATGTCGGACTGCTCGACGAAGCTCATCTCGATGTCGAGTTGGGTGAACTCCGGCTGCCGGTCGGCGCGGAAGTCCTCGTCGCGGTAGCAGCGCGCGATCTGGTAGTAGCGCTCCATGCCGGCGACCATCAGCAGCTGCTTGAACAGCTGGGGGCTCTGCGGCAGGGCGTACCAGCTGCCCGGCTGCAGGCGAGCAGGCACCAGGAAGTCGCGCGCGCCTTCCGGGGTGGAGCGGGTCAGCGTCGGCGTCTCGATCTCCACGAAGTCACGTTCGGCCAGCACCGCGCGGGCCGCGGCGTTGACCTTGGAACGCAGCCGGATCGCACCGCCTTGCGCCGGCCGGCGCAGGTCCAGGTAGCGGTGCTTGAGGCGTGCTTCCTCGCCGACGTTGATGCGTTCGTCGATCTGGAAGGGCAGCGGCGCGGACTCGCTGAGCACGTCGATCTCGTCGGCGACGACGTCGATCTCGCCGGTCGGCAGGTCGGCGTTGACGTCCTTGGCGTCCCGCGGCGTGACCGTGCCGGTCACCGTGATGCAGTATTCGTTGCGCAGGCCGTGCGCGGCACCGGTCAGCACCTCGTCGCGAGCGACGACCTGGACGACGCCGCTGGCGTCGCGCAGGTCGAGGAAGGCGACGCCGCCGTGGTCGCGGCGGCGGGCCACCCAGCCGGCAAGGGTCACGGTCTGTCCGGCGTCGGCCGCACGCAGCGTGCCGGCGTCATGGTTTCGAAGCATGATTGCGTTTCCTTTCGGGTTGGTTCCCGTCAAGGTCGCGCTGTCGGCCACCTTGTCGAGAAGGCAGCCCTGGAGGTGTGGGCGGGGGCCAGATCGCGGTGCCACCACACCTTCGCCGAGGAGACCTCGGCCTCTCGTCGGTGTCGCCGGACGCGCGGCCCGTGGCCTGCGCCCGTCGTATGGCGAGCCTGCGTCATACGACCGGACGTCCGGTGGGTCGTCACTCCACCACCACGTGCGACGTCCATCCTACGACGCGGGATGTGCTCCCCGGAAATCAATATGCGACCGTGGTGCACTGCTTCTACCCACGGTAGAATCGGTGGATGGCGACGCTCAACATCAAGGACCCCGAAGTGCACCGGATGGCGCACGAGCTTGCCACGCGTCGTCATACCACCGCCACCGGCGCGGTCCGCGACGCCCTGGCCAAAGCACTCGCGGAGGACGATTCCGCGACTGTGCCCAACGGCGAAGAGATCCTCGAAGAGATCCGCGAGATCGCCCGCCGCTCCGCCGCACGACCGGAGCCATTCTTGAGTGACGACGACCTCTACGACGAGAACGGCCTGCCGAAGTAGCCACATGATCGTCGACACATCAGCCCTCATCGCGATCCTCAAGGAAGAGCCAGAAGCAGATCAGTTGATGAGAGTGCTGGCGAGCCGCCCGTCACGGATATCAGCACCAACACTCTTCGAGACGATGATTGTGGGCACTCCCGCTCGTCGGCTCGACGTGCGCGGACTGCTCGAAATGACCGCGACGAACGTCGTGCCATTCGATCGGAATCTGACTGAACTCGCGGCCACAGCACACGAGCAGTTCGGCCGCGGCAGCGGATCGCCGGCGAAGCTCAACTTCGGTGACTGCTTCAGCTACGCGCTCGCCAAGGCGTATGACGAGCCGCTGCTCTTCAAGGGTGACGACTTCTCGCACACCGACGTCCGGTCTGCGCTGTCCTGAGGACTCCGTGGACTGGCACGCCTAGGCTGATCCGATGACGACGTGCGACCACCCCGGGGTGCTGCTGGCGTCGGGGGCGACGGCGCTGGTCTACGAACTGGACGACCGGCGGGTGTTGCGCCGGTACCGGGATCCCGCCCACGCGACCGGCCGGGCGGCGGCCGCGACGCGGATTGCCGGAGATGCCGGTGTGCCGACGCCGCGCGTGCTCGCCGCCCACGGACCCGACCTGGTGCTCGAACGCGTCGACGGTCCGACGATGCTCGCCGAGATGACGAGCGGCGCGGTCGCCGAGCAGTTGCCGATGCGCGAGGCCATGGCGATGCTGGCCGACCTGCACCGCCGCACGCACCGGGTCCGGATGCCGCAGGGCGAACGCGAACTGCCGCGGTTACCGGGCGGCGACAGTCTGCTGCATCTGGACCTGCACCCGAACAACGTGCTGATGGCCGCGGACGGTCCGCAGCTGATCGACTGGGAGAACGCCTCGTGGGGTCCGCCCGGTTTCGATGTCGCGGTGACCGCGGTGATCCTGGCGTGTTACGCGCTGGCCTACCGCACCGAGGACGACGCGGTTGATGCCACAGACCTGCTCGACGCGTTCCTCCGGAGCGCCGAACCGCTCACTCACCTGTCCGACGCCGTCGATTTCCGCCGTGAACGGGTCGACTTCATGCCGGCGGCGGAGGCCGCCCAACTGGACAACGCCGCCGGGCTGGTGCGCTACCTGGCGGACCGTTCGGGTCAGTAGTCCGGTCAGTGGTCGTCGATCCCGCGCTCGTCGAGGATCATGCCGACCCTGACGTCGTACTCGATGACGATCGCGAGCAGGTCGAGCACCACGGCGCACAATTCCTCGCCCGCGAGCTCCTGCATCTCCCGGATTGTCGCCACCTGCTGACCGGTGACCATCCGGTGCAGGCGCCGATCCTCGGCGGCCGTTGTCGGGTAGTCGTCCCGCACCACGGTCAGCACGTGGCGAAAGTCGGCCATTGCCAGTGGTTTCCATGTCGCCATCGGCTCGAGCACGATGTCGGCGGCGTCGACCCACAAGCCATGGCCGAGCTCATGGGCATCCAGCACCGCGCGGAAGGCGTACATGTGGGCGGCCAGCGACAGCGGCGAGGCCGCACCGTAGTCGTCATACGGCAGACGTTCGGCCTTCCGGAGGTACGTCATCGCCTTGTCCGTCTGTTCGGCCTCGAGCGCGGCGACGGCCTTGTGCAGCAGGTTCGTCGCGGCCTCGTGCATCGCGAGGCTCTGACCCTGCAGTGCTCCGTGCTTGCGGTGCTCGATGTCGCCGAAACCACGTTCGCTCGGAGCCGTGGGGATGTCGAAGGCGTCAGTCATCGGATTCGGCGTCCAGATAGAACCAGCGCCCACCGCGCTTGGCGAACCGGCTGCGTTCGCGCAGCTCTCCCCCGTCGTAGGACGCGACGAAATCCACCACACCGCTGTCGTCGTCGGCCGCGCCATCGCGAACATCCACGATCCGCAGCCCCGTCCACCTGATCGAGGGGTCGAGTGCCACCTGCGACGGACGCGTCCTGGGATGCCAGGTGCGCCACAGGTGCTCCCGGTTGCCGTAGCAGTAGGCGGTGTAACGCGATCGCATCAACTCCTCCGCGGTCGCCGCGAGTCGCTCCGTGGCCAGCAACGGACCGCAGCAGTCGTCATACGGCGTGCCGGACCCGCAGGGGCAGGGATCGTCGAGAGTCATCGTCCACACCGTAGACCGGTCCGGCGCCGGTGCACGGCTGGCCCTAGGCTGGTGAGCCGTGTCGAAAGTGTTGAACTCCATCCCCGTCGGCGAACGCGTCGGCATCGCCTTCTCCGGTGGCCTGGACACCTCGGTGGCCGTGGCCTGGATGCGTGACAAGGGCGCCGTCCCCTGCACCTACACCGCGGATCTCGGTCAATACGACGAGCTGGACATCGAGTCGGTGCCCGGTCGCGCGGGTCAGTACGGCGCGGAGCTGTCCCGCCTGGTCGACTGCAAGCGACAACTGGTCGAGGAGGGCTTGGCGGCGATCGCCTGCGGCGCTTTCCACATCCGCTCCGGCGGACGGGTCTACTTCAACACCACCCCGCTCGGCCGGGCCGTCACCGGCACGCTGCTGGTGCGCGCGATGCGCGAGGACGGCGTCTCGATCTGGGGCGACGGTTCCACCTACAAGGGCAACGACATCGAGCGGTTCTACCGTTACGGACTGTTGGCCAACCCGGACCTGCGCATCTACAAACCGTGGCTGGACGCACAGTTCGTCGACGAGCTCGGCGGCCGCCACGAGATGTCGGAGTGGCTGAAGGCTAAGGACCTTCCCTATCGCGACTCGACCGAGAAGGCCTACTCCACCGATGCCAACATTCTCGGTGCGACGCACGAGGCCAAGAAGCTTGAGCACCTCGACACCTCCCTGGAGATCGTCGAACCCATCATGGGCGTTCGGTTCTGGGATCCGCAGGTGACGATCGAAACCGAAGACGTGACCGTGCGATTCGAGCGCGGCCGGCCGGTGTCGATCAACGGGCAGCCGTTCGACGACGTCGTCGACCTGTTCAAGCTGGCCAACGAGATCGGCGGCCGGCACGGCCTGGGCATGTCGGACCAGATCGAGAACCGCATCATCGAGGCGAAGTCCCGCGGGATCTACGAGGCGCCGGGTCTGGCGCTGCTGTTCGCGGCATACGAGCGACTGGTCAACGCCATACACAACGAGGACACCGTCGCGCAGTACCACAACGAGGGCCGTCGGCTGGGTCGGCTGCTCTACGAAGGCCGTTGGTTCGACCCGCAGTCGTTGATGATCCGTGAGGGCCTGTTGCGCTGGGTCGCCTCGGCGGTGACCGGTGAGGTCGTGCTGCGGCTGCGCCGCGGCGAGGACTACTCGATCGTCGACACCCGTGGCGAGGGCTTCAGCTACCACCCCGACAAGCTGTCCATGGAGCGCACCGAGGACGCCGCGTTCGGCCCGACCGACCGCATCGGCCAACTCACCATGCGCAACCTCGACATCGCCGACACCCGCTCCAAGCTGGAGCTGTATGCCGGACTCGGTGCGCTCCCCCAGCGCGACACTGATCTGGTCGGCGAGCTGAAACCCGGTGGTGCTGCGGCCATTTCGGCCAATCCGTCCGTCGAGTCCGATGAGGACGAAGCTCTCGACCGGGCCGCCATCGACTTCGGTGTCGACTGAGCGGTGACGGATCAACCTCTCGTCACCGACACCGCCCTCGTCATCGAGGGCGGTGCCATGCGCGGCGCGCACTCCGCCGGCCTGATCGTCGCTCTCATCGAAGCCGGTATCCGGTTGCCGTGGGTGGTCGGCATCTCGGCCGGCGCGACCAATGCGTCCAACTTCGTGACCCGGGACGCGTGGCGAGCTCACGCCTCGTTCACCACCTTCGCGCAGGAGCGCGACTTCGGCGGATGGCGCACGTTCGTCCGCGGCAAGGGCATCTTCAACTCCCAGTTCATCTACCAGGAGTCCGGGCTGCCGGACAACGTGCTGCCGTTCGACTGGCAGGCGTATGTCGAGTCGCCGATGGAGTGGAAGATCGGCGCGTTCGACGCCACCACGGGCGAGACCGTCTACTGGGGCCGCGACGACATGAAGACGCTGCCGGACCTGCTCGCGCGCGTGCAGGCGTCCGCGTCGATGCCGGTGCTGATGCCCGGGGTCAGGCTCGACGGCCATCTGTACGTCGACGGAGCGCTCGGCACCTCGGGTGGCATCGCGCTGGACGCCGCGCAGTCCGACGGTTTCGAGAAATTCTTCGTGGTCCTGACCCAGGAGCGCGACTACGTCAAGGAGCCACAGAACCACCTGCGCTTCGTCCGGCAGTACTACCGTCGCTATCCAGCGGTGGCCGACGCGATGACCACCCGGGCGGACCGCTACAACCGGACCCGGGAGGAGCTCTTCGAGCTCGAAAAGGCGGGCAAAGCCTACGTTTTCGCGCCACAGATCGCCCCGGTCAGCAACGGCGAGCGTCGCCTACCCGTGCTGGAAGCCATGTACCGCGCCGGATACGACCAGGCGCAGCGCGAGCTGCCCGCCATACAGGAATTCCTCGGCCTGGCCTGAGCAGTCGGCCGGCTCGGTGCGGCGCTGCCGGCCCCTTGGCTAGACGATCGCGACGAGGCGGTCGATCGCCTCGTCGAGTGCGTCAGTGGTGCCGCAGAAGCTGAGCCGGATGCACCGGTGTCCATTGACCGGGTCGAAGTCGACGCCCGGCGCGATCGCCACGCCGGTGCGGTCCAGCACCTCGGCGCACCACCGCGTCGTGTCGTCGGTCAGGTGCGACACGTCGCAATAGGCGTAGAACGCACCGTCGGGCGGTGCGAAGGAGTGGATGCCCAGCTCCGGCAATCGCCGCAGCAGCAGGTCCCGATTGACGGCATACCGCTCGACGTGACGAGTGAGTTCAGCGGTCGCCTCGGGTGAGAACGCAGCAACCGCAGCGTATTGCGACACCGCCGGGGCACAGATCGCCAAGTTGGTCTGCAGCACGTCGACCGGGCGGCGGAGTTGCACGGGCAACAGGTTCCAGCCGACGCGCCACCCGGTCATCGACCAGAACTTGCTGGCCGAGCCGAGCACGACCGCTTCCCGGCTGAACTCCCGGGCGCTGCGGGCGGACGCGGTGTACGAGATGCCGTGATAGATCTCGTCGGACAACAACAGCACGTCGTGGGCGGTGCACCAGTCCGCGATGGCTGCCAGCTGGTCGGGTTCGATGATCGTGCCGGTCGGGTTCGCCGGGCTGGCCACGATCACCCCGTGCAGCGGCGTTTCGGCATGCTCGCGCTCGAGCTGTTCGACCGCCAGTTGGAAGCGTGTCTCGGATCCACAGTCGATCTCGACCGGCTGAAGTCCCAACGCGTGCAAGGTGTTCCGGTAGGCCGGGTAACCCGGCCGCGCCATCGCCACTCGCTGACCGGCGTCGAAGGCGGCGAGCAGCACGGTGCTGAACCCGCCGGAGGATCCGGTGCTGATCAGCACCTCGTCCGGGGCGACGTCCACGTCGTAGGTCGCCCGGTAGTGCGCCGCGATCGTCTCGCGCAGCAACGGGATGCCGTCACCCTCGGTGTAACCCAGCGCATCGGACTCGAGCACGGTGTGCACCGCGTCGAGGGCCGCCCGGGGTGCGGGCGTCGAGGGCTGCCCGACGCACAACAGGATCATGTCGCCGTGACTGCGCTGCCGCGCGGCCGCAGCCCGGACGACCTCCATCACATGGAAGGGCTCCACCGCGCTGCGGGTCGACGGCCGGACTCTCATCGGTATGCCGGGTGGTACGGCCACGGCGCGTCCGCCGGGCGCAGCGACTCCCAGTTCCGTTGCCGGGCAGCGGATGCACCGAGTATGGCGGCAACCGCGATGCTGTTGTGCACCCTGCCGGCGAGGACCGCGTCGGCCGCCGCATCGAGGGACACCCAGCCCGTCGGCATCCCGAGTTCCTCACCCTCGCGGACGAAGTCGTGAGCCGGGGCGGCGTGCACGTCGCGGGCCAGGAAGACCCGCAGGTTCTCCGACAGCGCTCCCGGCGAGGTGAACAGGTCGACCAGCACGTGCCAGGTCGACGCGTCGAGGTCGACCTCCTCGCGCAGTTCACGGGCCGCGGCGTCACGGGGGTCCTCCCCCGGCTTGTCGAGCAGGCCGGCCGGCACCTCCCAGTCGAAGACACCGACCGGATGGCGGTACTGCTGGATCATCAGCACCTCCTCGGCTCCCGCGTCACCGCGCAGCGGAACGACCGCGACGGCCCCGGTGTGTCGCACGAAGTCACGGGTGACGTGACCTCCGTCGCCGAGCTGCACGTCCTCGGAGACCACGTCCCACACGCGCCCCTGATAGACCAGCGACGACGAGGTCACCGGTTGCGGATCGAGTCGGTCGACCAACGGAGCGGTCAGCCGGTGATGCCCTGAGGTCATGCAGATCCTCTCCCGAAAACTATTGCGCCGCAGCGGCTTCGGTTGTCTTCGGCTTCTCCACCTCGACCAGCCGGCTGGCCCGCTGCTGGTCGATCGCGGCACCGATCAGTCCGGCGACGAGCGGATGCGCCCGGTTGGGACGCGAGAGGAACTCCGGGTGCGCCTGGGTCGACACGTAGTAGGGGTGCTTGTCCCGCGGCAACTCCACGAACTCGACCAGCTGACCGTCCGGTGACAGGCCGCTGAAGGACAGCCCGGCCTTCTCCAGCTCACCGCGGTAGGCGTTGTTGACCTCGTAGCGGTGCCGGTGCCGCTCGGACACCTCGCTCGCGCCATACGTCTCGGCGACGACGCTGCCCTCGGTGAGCCGTGCCGGGTAGGCGCCCAGCCGCATGGTCCCGCCGAGGTCGCCGGCGCCCTCGACATACACCTTCTGCTCCTCCATCGTGGCGATGACCGGCGCAGGCGTCTGCGGGTCGAACTCGCTGGACGAGGCGCCGTCGATGCCGGCCACGTTGCGCGCGTATTCGATCACCATGCACTGCAGACCCAGGCAGATGCCCAGCGTGGGCACCTGGTGCTCCCGCGCCCACCGCAGCGCACCCAGCTTGCCCTCGATGCCACGCACCCCGAACCCACCGGGCACCAGGACCGCATCCACCCCACCCAGGGCCTTCGCAGCGCCGGCAGGCGTGGTGCAGTCGTCACTGGCGACCCATCGGATGCGCACCTTGGCGTCGTTGTGGAACCCTCCGGACCGCAACGCTTCGGTCACCGACAGGTAGGCGTCGGGCAGGTCGATGTACTTGCCCACCAGCGCGACCTCGACCTGGTGCTCGGGTTCGTGCACGCGTTGCAGCAACCGGTCCCAGTCGTGCCAGTCGACGTCACGGAACGGCATACCGAGCCGGCGGATGACGTAGGCGTCGATGCCCTCGGCGTGCAGCACCTTCGGTATGTCGTAGATGCTCGGCGCATCCACACAAGCGGCGACTGCTTCCAGGTCGACGTCGCACATGCGGGCGATCTTGTGCTTGATGCCGTCGGGCAGATCGCGGTCGGCACGCAGCACCAGGGCGTCCGGCTGGATGCCGACCTGACGCAGGGCGGCGACCGAGTGTTGCGTCGGCTTGGTCTTCAGCTCCCCGCTCGGGGCGAGGTAGGGCACGAGCGACACGTGCAGGAAGAAGACGTTGTCGCGACCGACGTCCTGCCGGACCTGGCGCGCGGCCTCCAGGAACGGCAGTGACTCGATGTCACCGACGGTGCCACCGATCTCGGTGATGATGATGTCGACGTCGGACGCGGCCTGCGCGCGCATCTGCGCCTTGATCTCGTTGGTGATGTGCGGGATGACCTGCACGGTGTCGCCGAGGTATTCGCCGCGGCGTTCCTTGGCGATGACCTCGCTGTAGACCTTGCCGGTCGTGACGTTCGCGTCACCGGCGAGGTTGACGTCCAGGAAGCGTTCGTAGTGGCCGATGTCCAGGTCGGTCTCGGCGCCGTCCTCGGTGACGAACACCTCGCCGTGCTGGAAGGGGTTCATGGTGCCCGGATCCACGTTGATGTAGGGATCCAGCTTCTGCATCGTCACCCGCAGACCGCGAGCGCGAAGCAAATGTCCGAGGCTGGAGGCGGTGAGCCCCTTGCCGAGCGAAGAGGCAACGCCTCCGGTCACGAAGATGTGTTTCGTCTGCTGCACCACGGGCTCTCAGTCTAGGGCACGGATGGTCCGTCGCCGTCAGCGGACTCGCCGCGCGCCGTCCAGCAACTCCTGTGCGTGCTCGCGCGCGGCGGCGCTGTCGCTGACGCCGCCCAGCATGCGGGCGAGTTCGGCCAGTCGGTCCTCGCCGTCCACAGCGCTCACCCCGCTGGCGGTGATGTGCCCGTCGCTGGACTTGTGCACCACCAGATGCCGATCGGCGTATGCCGCCACCTGCGCCAGGTGGGTGACCACGATCACCTGGGCCTGCTGCGCCAGCCGTGCCAGCCGTGCACCGATGTCCAGTGCGGCGGCGCCGCCGACTCCGGCGTCGACCTCGTCGAAGACGAAGGTCGGGACGGTGCCGGTGGCCGTCACCACCTCGAGCGCGAGCATCACGCGGGACAGCTCACCGCCGGATGCAGCCTTGGCGACGCTCCGCGGCACGGCGCCCGCGTTGGCAGCGAGCAGGATCTCCACCTCGTCGACACCATGTGCGGCCCGGTGCGCGGGATCGCTGGTCACCGTGACGGTGAGCCGGGCCGAACCCATCGCCAGGTGGGCGAGCTCCTCGGTCACCGCCTTCTGCAGTTTCCGGGCCGCCGTCGACCGGGCCTTGGTCAGTTTCTGTGCCGCCGCGTCGAGCTGAGGCTCCAGTTCCTCCAACCGGCCTCGCAACTGCTGGATGCGGTCGTCCGAGCCGGCCAGTGCGGCAGCCTCCGCCGCAGCGCTCTTGCTCCAGACCAGGACGTCGTCGATGCTCTCGCCATACTTGCGCAGCAAGCCGGTCAGCTCGGCCCGGCGCTGCTGCACGTGCTCCAGCCGGGCGGGGTCGACCTCCAGGTCCGCCAGGTACGACGCCAGGTCGCCCGCGATGTCGGCGGCCAGCACACCGAGTTCGCGCAACCGGCCATCCAGCGCCGCCAACTCGGCGTCGTGGTCGGCGAGTCCGGCCAGGGCCTGCCGCGCTCGCGCGACCAACTCCACCACGTGCGACTGGGCGTCACCGGGATCCCCGGAGTCATCGCCGGCCAGCAGCGCGTGCGCGGCCCCGGCGCCCTCGCGCAGCCCGTCGGCGTGGGTGAGGCGCTCGGATTCCGCGCTCAACTCCGTGTCCTCGCCGGGCACCGGGTCGACGCGTTCGATGTCTTCCAGCGCTGCGGTGAGCAGGTCCAGGCGCTGGGCGCGCTCCCGCGCGCGTTCGGTCAGCTCGGTCAGCTCACTCACGGTGTCCTGCCACTGCTGGTGCAGCCGCCGGTATGCCGCCAGCGCCGACGCCACCGGTGTGCCACCGAAGTCGTCGAGCATCACGCGGTGCTGCTCGGGTCGCTGTAACCGCCACTGGTCGGCCTGACCGTGCACGGCCACCAGGAGTTCGCCCAGTTCACCCAGCACACCGACCGGGGCGCTGCGCCCCCCGACGTGTGCCCGCGACCGGCCCTGGCCCGAGACGCTCCTCGCCAGGATCAACTCGGTGTTGCCCACCGCGCCGTCCTCCGGGTCCGCCTCCGCCCCGGCCTCCCGTGCGCGCACGACCGCGGGGTGATCCGTCACCAGCTCGACGATGCCTTCGACGTAGGCCTTGTCCGCGCCACCACGGACCAAGCCGGCGTCGCTGCGCCCGCCGAGCAGCAGGCCGAGTCCCTGCACCACCATGGTCTTGCCCGCACCGGTCTCGCCGGTGACGACATTCAGCCCCGGCGACAGGTCGAGCAAGGCGTCGTCGATGACGCCGAGCCCCTGGATCCGCAGTTCGCGCAGCACGTCGGGCAGCCTAGTTCACCGCCACGACGTCAGCGCCAGGAAGTTCTCCGCCGCCGAAACGTCGCCGTAGGCGTCCGGCCCCGTCGGGCAGGCCGTGCTCAGTCGCGCGGACGCCCGGCTGTGCCGCGCCAGCCGGAGACCGAGAGATCGAACTTTGCGACCAGCCGATCGGTGAAGGGGCCGGTGCCCAGCCGTGCCAGCCGCACGGGCCGGTCACTGCGGCGTACCTCGATGCGCGCGCCCTGCGGCACGTCGAACGATCGCCGTCCGTCGCACCACAGGACCGCCTGCGCGTCGGTGGTGTCGCGCAGGTCGATCGCGATGTGCACGTCGTGGCTGAGCACCAGAGGACGGGCGAAGAGAGCGTGCGCCGAGATGGGCACCACCAGCGTCGCCGGCACGCCGGGCCAGACGATCGGGCCGCCGGCGGAGAAGGCGTAGGCCGTCGAGCCGGTGGGCGTGGCCATCACCACACCGTCACAACCCCAGGTGGACAGCGGCCGGCCGTCGATCGCCAGCGTCACTTCGAGCATCCGTTCGCGCGCGGCCTTCTCCACGGATGCTTCGTTGAGCGCCCAGTTGGTCCACAGCGACTCGCCACCCAGCGACGCCTCGACCTCCAGGGTCTCGCGTTCCTCGACCGTCCAGCCGCGGTCGACGATCTTGTCCACGGTGTGGTGTATGTCGTCCCGTTCGGCCTCGGCGAGGAAGCCGACGTGCCCGAGGTTGATGCCCAACAACGGCACGCCGCTCTCCCGCACGATCTCGGCACCGCGCAGGATCGTGCCGTCGCCGCCCAGGACCACCGCGAGCTCGGCACCGTCCGGGTGCGGAGCGTCGTGGCCGGTGACGCCCCGCTCGCCGAGGACGCCGAATGCGTTGAGTTCGTCGGTGCGGCCCATCACCTCGATGCCGTTCGCGGTGAGACCGTGGACCAGCTCGGCCGCCACGTCGAGCGCCTCGGGCCGGCCGGGATGGCCCACCAGCAAGATGCGGCGCGTCATACCTGCGCTTCCTTCAGTTCGTCGTGCAGCAGCTGCTCCAGCACCCGGTGAACGTCCACATCGGTCATCCTGCCCTCCGCCGTGTGTCGCGCCCACAGCAGGTACTCACGGTTGCCGGTGCCGCCGGCGATGGGACTGGTCGTCAGGCCGTGGACGTGCAACCCGACGCCGGGCACCGTGGCCAGCACGTCGCGCAGGACGCGATGCCGTTCTCGCGGCGACGACACGACACCGGTTCTGGCCAGTCGTTCGCGGCCCACCTCGAACTGGGGCTTGACCAGTGTGACCAGCGCACCGTCGGCGGCGGTGAGCACGGCGAGCCGGTCCAGAACCAGCCGCAGGGAGATGAAGCTGCGGTCGGCGACCACGCCGTCGGCGGCGCCGCCTACGTCGTCCGGTCCGATGTCTCGCACATTGGTGCCGGATCGCTCGACGACGCGCGGATCGCTGCGCACGGGTTCGGCCAACTGCCCGTGACCGACGTCGACGGCGACGACCTCACGGGCGCCGTACTGCAACAACACCTGCGTGAAGCCACCGGTGGAGGCACCCACATCAATGCATCGCGCGCCGGCGACGTGCACCGGGAACTCCGCAAGCGCCCGCAACAGCTTGTATGCCGCCCGCCCGACCCACGGATCGACGGTGCCCGAGACGCGGAGGTCAGCAGCGTCGACGGAGGTCGACGGTTTGCTGACCGGGCGTCCGCCGGCCGAGACCTGACCTGCGGCGATGAGCTCGCGGGCAACGGCGCGCGAACGGGCCAGACCGCGTTCGACCAGCGCTGCGTCGGCTCGCACGAGTCAGCCCGACAGGTCCGACAGCCGCTGCTGCAACTGTCGGTGCACCGACGTGACGTCCCCGATGTGCCTGTCCAGCAGTCCGGGAGCGGGCAGGTCGATGCCGCTCCCGCTGTCATCGTGCCGAGGCAACCGCTCGGCAGCGTCTGCTTCCCCGTCCCTGTGCGGCGCGTCTGCGTGTGCTCCGTCTCCGTGTGGCCCGTCTCCGTGTGGCTCCGCGCGATCGCCCGCGGACCGGTGGTGCGCGGCGGGGTCCGGCAGGTCCGCCAGCGCCCGATCCACCCGCGGGTCGCCCGTGCTCGGGAAACGCGACTCGGCTGCTCCGGCGCGCTCCGCGTCGTCCTGCGCACCGGCGTCGGTCGCCGGCGCAGCGGCGGCGAGGGACTCGGATGAGGCGGCCGGAAGCGAACCGGCAGGCCGGGCGCCGGGCCGCGCGAACATCTGCGGAGACGGAGCCGGCGGCTGCGGGACGGCGGGCTGGGGCAGTTGCTGCTCCGCGTCATCACTCACATCGGCCATTATGGCGTGCCGCTGGACGTCTTCCTGGCTCCGGCCGTCCGTGTCCCGGGCTGCTGGGCGGTCGTCTTCGCGGCCGTGGCCCTCTGGGCGGTGGACCTGGCCGTCTTCTTCGCCGCGGTCTTCTTGCCGGTGGTCTGCCGGGTCGTCTTCTTCGCAGCGGCGTTCTTGCCGGTGGCCTTCGTGCCGGTGGCCTGCCGAGTCGTCTTCTTCGCGGCGGCCTTCTTGCCGGTGGCGCTCGTGACCCCCTCCTGGGCAGCCGATTCTTGAGCGCTCGGTCTGGCGGCGGTGCGCTGTGCAACCGACGTGCGGGCGGGTCGCTTCGTCGCGGTCGCCTGCGTACCGATGCCGGCTCGCGACGGCCGGGGTCCGCGCTCGCCGGTCGACCCGGCCACGCCGGTCCGGCCACGCAATGCGGCGACCTCCGCCTCGAGTGTGGCGATCTTGCGCTGGGCGGCTTCCAGGTCGCTACCGCGCGCCAGGCCGAGTTGCAGCAGACGGCGATCGACCTCGGTGCGGACGACATCCTGCAGCATCGCCTGGTTCGCCGATGCCGCCTCGATGAGTTCTTCCGCGAGTTGTCCCGCGCGAGCGGAGGTCTCGCCGACGCCGGGCAACTCCAGCAGGGTGCCGGCGGCTTCGAGCGCCTTGGCCCGCGTCAGTTCGCCGGCGCCGGTCAGCAATTGCAGGGCGGTGCGCACGCTGTTGATGGGCATGTGGCCGTCTCCTCGGGATCGCGCGGGGTCGCCACCGGTGCGGCGGCGCGACGTGTCGGTCACGTCTTCCGGCAGGCTACTGCTGCGGCGGAAGCGCGGCTACGGCCTCCTCGGGGCTCAGCAGTCCTGCGTCCAGCGCCTCCCACAGCAGACGCAACGCCAGTCGCAGCCTCTGGATCCACGGCAGGTCGTCGCGTCCGTCGGCCGGTTGGAACCGGAGCGTCGTCGAATCATCCTCCGCGTCAAGGACGCCCGCCGATTCGCCCACCATCCACCGCCCCTCGCCGGCCCGCACCGGCTCGACATAGGGATCGTGCAGCACCCGCAGGTCCAACCCGACGAACCGGGGCCGAAGCTCCGGCGTGGCGCGCACCAGATCCGCCGGCCCATGCACACCGGTCAGCACGTGCAAGGCGTCCATCCCGGCGGCGTGGGCGCCCGCTGTGTCGGTTTCGAGCCGGTCGCCGACACCGAGCGTCGCTTCGGCATCCGTGCCGAGCGCTTGCGCTGCGAGTTGGTAGAGCAGCGGCCCGGGCTTCCCGACGACGATCGGATCGGCGTCGACCGCCTGACCGACGGCCGCCACCAACGACCCGTTGCCGGGCGCCATCCCGCGGTCGGTGGGCAAGGTGAGGTCGTTGTTGGTCGCCACCCAACGCGCACCACGCTGAATCGCGTATGCCGCCTCGCCGAGATGCGCGGCTGTCACATCCGGCCCGTATCCCTGCAGCACCGCTTCGATCGAGGCGTCCCGCGCCTCCCCGGGCAGCACCGGCTGCAGGCCGACGGAGCGCAGCGCGTCTGCCACTCCGGGACCGCCGACGGCGAGCACGGCAGCACCCTGCGTCAGCTCGCCTTCGAGATGTCGCGCCCCGGCGAGCGAGCTGGTGAGCACGTCGGCGTCGTCGAGCTCCAGACCCAACTTCCGCAGTGAGTCGGCCACCGCCGACGGTGGCCGTGACGCGTTGTTCGTCGCGAAGATCAGGCGTGTGCCGTGGGCGCGTGCCGCGGTCAGTTCCGCCACGGCGTGCGGAACGGCCTGGCTGCCGCGGTAGACGACCCCGTCGAGATCGCACACCAAGCCGGAGTAGGACGCAGCAAGACTCTCAGCAGGACTCTCAGCAGGACTCTTTGTCGGTGACACGTGATCCATCATGCCGTCCGACCCGGGACCGAGGCCCGGCCGGCCCCGTCGGTCTCGGCAGGAGTCGCAAGGCGCCGCGGCAGGAGTCGCAAGGTGCCGCGGCAGCCCGGTCGACACCGTCCCGGCGGCCTCAGGCTGGCTTCGGCTTCTTGAGCACGCGCAGCTTTGCTGCCTCCACCTCGTATCGGCTCGCCACACCGGACGGTCCACGCCAGAAGCGGCGTCGCAACGCCCCCGAGACATCGACTACTTCGGTCCCGGAACAAGCCAGCGCGCGACGCCGGGCGACGGGCGACCAACAAGCGATGTCGATGGTGTCGACCGTAGGCGGCCGCGCCGTGCCGCCCTTTGCCGGTGTCCGTGGGTGGGGTGGTCGCTGGACCACCACACGCAACTGGACGACCTCCGCGCCGCTGGGCATATGCTTCACGATCGGCGGCGCACTGAGCCGCCCGACCAGATGCACCTCGTTGACGGCAGCGATCGCCACGACGTCCGGGTCCGGCATGCTGCGACGTGAATCGTCGGGACGCGCATCAGCCATCATGTCGGATGCACGGGTGGGTGCGGTTCGCGCGGTCATCGCTTCTCCCTCGGTATGCGAACGTGTGTTCGCCATCAGGATGCGATGCGCCGACCCGGGACTCCAGCAGCTTCACCGTAGCTGTGGATCGACCGATCGACCGCACAGGGCTGTGGACACACGACCGCACCATGACCACACCGGTCAGTCGCTGCGCTGTTCCTTCCCGTCGTTGAAGGTGAGCTGGCCCGGCGCCTGATCTCGACGTTGCGTGACCGACTTCTCGGTCCGGGCCGGTGACTCGTCGACGTCAGATGGACCAGGCGATGCGGCGCTTGATCGACCGGCCTGCGACGCGTCCTGCATCGGGACGTCCGATGCGCCGTCTTCCTCTTCCGCCTCCGGATCCAGGGCGTCGATGAAGACCACCCCGTCGAGTTCGGCGACCCGTTCCGCGGCGTCTGTCTGACCTTCCACGTCGGCATCGATGGCCTTCCCGAACCAGGCCCGTGCCTCGTCCGGGGACCCGCCGGCGAGGAGCGCCTCGGCATACGCGTAGAACAGGCGCGCGGCCCAGGGCTGCTTCGACGCACGCTCGAGCGCCGGGATGCGCAGAACCATCTGCGCCGCCTCGGGCTGGTCGAGGTCGCGACGGACACCAGAAACCACGATCGCGAGCTCGATGTTGTCGTATTCGCCGAGCGACCGCGCCTCGGGCGAGGCAGCAAGGTCCAGTGCGCGCTCATACCGCCCTAGCCCCCGCTCACAGTCGACCAGGTAGGGCAGCAGGTGGTCGGACCCGGAGAGCCGCTTCGCAGTGCGGAACTCGCGGATGGCGTCATTGAACTCGGACCGCCGGTAATGCACCAGGCCGAGCGCTTCCCGCACCGCGGCCACGCGGCCGGCCCGCCGCGCGGCGTGTTCGGCGTGCGCAAGTGCCAGGTCCGAGTCCTCCTCGAGCAGTGTCGCCGCGGCCACCAGATGCTTGGCGACGCCCTCGGCATTCTCCTTGGTCAAGGTGCGCAGTTCGCGCCATACCGACCGGTCGAGCTCCTTACCGGTGATGTCCTCCGGAAGCGGCGGCTCGACTCGGGTATCGCGCGACGAGCGGTTCGACGGCGAGGAACGGTCCCACGCACGAGGCCCGCGCTGCTCACGAGCGTTCTCGCCACCACGCGCGGTGCGTGCCCGGTCACGGCCGTCGTCGCGCCGGTCCTCGCGCGCACCCTCACGGCGCCGACCCGGAGCCGCAGCACCGCGACCACGTTCGGAACCGGTGAACCCACGCTCCTGCCGGCCACCCGCTGTGCGGGCACCTCCGCGCGATGCGCGCGACGGCCGTGAGCCGGTCGGCCCGTCGTCTCCCCGGCCGCTGCGGCGCCGGTCAGCGGAGCCTCCCGTCCGTCCACGATCGCGCGCGTCCCGCCGTGGCGCCGTGCGCGAGCGGTCCCCGCGCTCCGGACCACGCCCGCGCTCATCGCGGTCCGGACGACGGTCCGACTGCTCGCCGCCTCGTGCGCGCACGCCCGGGTCGCTGCCGCGATCACGCTGTTCGCTGCGGTGTTCCGATTCCCCGCCGCGCGACTCGCCGGCACCACCGGTCGCCCGGGCCCACCGCCCGGCCCGCCGCTGTCCGCCGTCCCCCGGAGCGGCCGAAGCACCCTCATCGTCATTCGTCACCGGAACGCACCAACTCTCAAGATCTCCGTGCGCGGCCGTCGACGGTCCTCGCGCTGCAACTCACCGTACGCCGGTCGACCATCTGCCGGCGAAGGTCTGAAAATGACAAAGGGCCGGTCACAAACACTCTGAAGTGCTCGTGACCGACCCTCTGCGTAAATTATGTTCGGCGGTGTCCTACTCTCCCACACCCTACCGAGTGCAGTACCATCGGCGCTGAAGGGCTTAGCTTCCGGGTTCGGGATGTGACCGGGCGTTTCCCACTTCGCTATAACCGCCGTAACCCTGTGAAACAAGGTCACTC